>CAILXB010000027.1 GCA_903838025.1 uncultured Chlorobiaceae bacterium | reverse complement strand
GCCGGATATGGGTAAAAAGTGGCGCTGACAAACGACATGTGACGGCACGTGAGGAGATGCAGCGAATGTTTCAACAATCTGGTCTGCTCTATGCGGATGAAGTGCCGGTTCAATATGCAACGCTTGATGCGCTGAACCAGAGAGAGCTGAACGACTATTTTGAGCGCCGGTACCATAAATCAATTGAAGCGACTGGCCTGGGGTTGCCCAAACTGGTACAAAACCTGAGTCTGGCACGCAATGGTGTGCCAAATCTGGCGGCACTGCTTCTTTTCGGTAATGCCCCTCATACCCTCAAGCCTGCTTTTATTATCAAGGCTGTCGCGTTTCCTGGTACCGTGCTGCACGACAATCACTATCTCGACAGCGAAGATATTGATGGAAACCTCCCTGAGCAATATCGACGTGCCATCGCTTTTATCAAGCGAAATCTCCGCCACGTACAGGGTAATCAAGGTTTCAACAGTCCCGGACAACTTGAAGTGCCCGAAGCCGTCTTTGAAGAGCTGCTGGTCAATGCGTTGGTACATCGCGACTATTTCATCAGCGCACCAATACGGTTGCTCATTTTTTCCGACCGTATAGAAATTATCAGCCCCGGTCACCTGCCAAACCATCTCGATGTTGAACAGATCCGCTTTGGTTTATCCAATCTGCGGAACCCTGTACTGGTCTCTCACGCTTTTTATATGCTCCCCTACCGAGGCATCGGGAGTGGCATCCCGCGAGCTACTGAGGCGTGGCCGCATATCGACCTGATCGACGACCGGCGCGGCAATCAGTTTAAAGCCATCATCAGGCGAATCACATAGCGAATGTGGCAGCCTTGCTTGAAGCTCACCGGTTTCACGCTTTATATGTATCTTGCATTCATAAAACCTGATTCCCGCTATAAAACAATATCCGACCATGACACTGCGCTCATACTTCGATTTTGACCGACACGGTACCAGTTACCGCCAGGAGACGCTTGCTGGCATCACCACCTTCTTTACGCTCTCCTATATTATTATTGTCAATCCGGCCATCCTTGCGGCGGCGGGTATTCCGAAAGGGGCCTCGATGACGGCGACCATCCTCACCTCCATCTTTGGTACCTTGCTGATGGGGCTCTATGCGAAGCGTCCATTTGCGGTAGCACCCTACATGGGCGAAAATGCCTTTATCGCCTATACGGTGGTGCAGACGCTCGGCTACTCATGGCAGACGGCAATGGCGGCCATCTTTATTGGCGGTGTGCTCTTCACCCTCATCACCATCGGGGGGCTGCGCCAATGGCTGGCAGATGCTATTCCCTCATCACTCAAGCACAGCTTTTCAGGGGGGATCGGTCTTTTTCTCGCCTTTCTCGGTCTCAGCGAGATGGGTGTCGTAACGCTCGGTGTGCCGGGTGCACCAGTACAATTGGGCAATATTGAACAACTTCCGGTACTGTTGAGCCTTGGCGGGCTGCTTATTACGGCCGTACTTCTCATCCAGCGGGTAACCGGGGCCATTCTTGCCGGTATGGCTGTGACGACGGGCGCATTTTTACTGACCGGCCTTGTTCCCCTTCCTGCGACGGCTTTCAGTATGCCGCCCTCGATTGAGCCGATCTTTATGAAAATCGACCTGCAGGGAGCGCTGACCTGGGGATTTGCCAGCGTCATCATCAGTGTGCTCGTGATGGATTTTGTTGATACCATGGGTACCCTTTTCGGCTTGTCGTCGAGAGCCAACCTGCTTGATGAACAGGATAACCTGCCGGAGATTGAAAAGCCGATGCTGGTCGATGCGCTTTCGACCATTGCTGCCTCGCTTTTCGGAACCACGACGGCGGGGGTCTATATTGAGTCGGCCGCCGGTATTGAGCAAGGCGGAAAGAGCGGATTTACGGCGATTGTTGTGGCCGCGCTTTTTGGTCTGGCCCTCTTTTTTTCACCCGTACTCACCATTGTGCCGCCCTTCGCCTACGGACCAGCGCTGGTGGTGGTCGGCATGTTCATGCTGCAATCGGTGACAAAGATTGATTTCAGCGACTACAGCGAACTTCTCCCCGCCTTTCTGACCATTGCGCTTATGATCTTCACCTTCAATATCGGCGTCGGTATAACTGCCGGATTTATTGCCTATGTTCTCCTGAAACTCTTTACCGGAAGGGTACGCGAAGTGCGAGGCGGGATGTGGATTCTTGCCGGGCTCTCTTTTACCTTTTATCTTTTTTATCCCTACCATTAAACCCTGAACAACGAATGCTGAACGCGAAACTGCGCATAGCCCAGATTGATTGTACGCTGGCCAATTTTGATGAAAATCTTGCACAACACTGCGTCCTGATTGAAGAGGCAATACGAGACGGAGCTGATGCTATCGCATTTCCTGAACTCTCACTCACGGGATATAATGTTCAGGATGCGGCACAGGATATTGCCATGCACATTGAGGATGCCCGGCTTGCCCCCCTGCGCGAGCTGAGCCGGAAAATTTCAATTATCTGCGGAGGTATTGAGCTGAGCAATGATTACGGCGTCTATAACTCGGCGTTCATGTTTGAAGATGGTGTAGGCCAAAGTGTGCACCGCAAAATCTATCTGCCCACCTATGGTATGTTTGAAGAGCTGCGCTATTTTTCTGCCGGGCAGCAAATCAAGGCCGTTACTTCAAAACGGCTTGGCCGAATCGGGGTGGCCATCTGTGAAGATTTCTGGCATGTTTCGGTACCTTACCTGCTGGCCCATCAGGGCGCCAAGCTGCTTTTTGTGCTGATGTCGAGCCCGTTGCGCATGTCGCCCGGGAGCGGCAATCCAGCCATTGTAACCCAGTGGCAGACCATTGCATCAACCTACTCATTTCTCTTCAGTAGCTATGTCGCCTGCGTCAACCGTGTGGGCAATGAGGACAGCTTCACCTACTGGGGAAACTCCTCTGTGACAGGCCCGGATGGCACCATTCTTTGTGCCGCTCCCCTCTTCAAACCCTCTGTTATAGAGGCTTGTGTCGATGTTTCGGAGGTGAAACGTGCCAGGCTGCACTCGTCACATTTTCTTGACGAAGATCTCCGCCTTATCAGCGCTGAACTCAGCGAAATCATTGATCAGGGGCGGCGGGGATGAAGGGTATACAACAATAGAGATGGCAGCAACAATCAGGGATAATTACAATACCAGGCAGACCAATACAAAGCAGCAACAGACTATCAGACGATCTCCCCTCTTGAGAAAAAAAGTATCGAAAAAAACCAATACCGGGAGAGGGCAAATCACCACGATATTTCCGGAATGTTGATCAAGGACTACGAAGAGGAAAAGGTTCTTGCAGGTATGGCGAAAGTGTGATATTGAAAACAAGATTGGGCCATTATCAATGCGGGAAGATTAAACTTCAGCATAAAAAAATGCGCATTCCTGCCAAAGTATTACTGACAAAACATTGTGGGAGAGAGGAACCGTATCCTGTGAAAAATGACAATAGCAACTTTATCGCTCTCCAATGAACCCCCTTCAGATAGAATTCATCTCATTCAATTCCGCCTCCAGGCAACTCAAACAGTTACAAAGTTTCCCAATATTTCGCCACGACAGGCCTCGTACGATTATTCAGATCACGACAACAAACAGAATAAATCCTCAACTCTTATTTTAGAATAGGAAGAAATAAAAATTTATTTTAAATTGACTGCGTCTCATTCGGTTAAATCACATTAATTATCACAAGCAATCATGTCCACACTTACACAAATTCAGACCCAGATAGCTGAGCTTCAGAAGCAGGCTCAGGAGATCATCAACGTAGAGCGCAGAGCCGTCATTGATGATATCAAGGTAAAGATGATCACCTATAATATCTCCTCAGAAGAGCTTGAAAGAAAGGGAAAAGCTGTTAAAGCTGGACAGAGAACCCCATCACCCATCAAGTACAGAAAGAGTGAGACTGAATACTGGGTAGGCAGAGGCCCTAAACCGCAGTGGGTAAAAGCAATTGAAAGTGATGGTGAAAGTGTCGAATTGTACCGTGTACCGGAATAAATCAGGAACTTCTGCTTCTTTGTTTTTTTCGACATAATTCCCGACAACCTCAAGCAGCAAAATGAGCGATAAGATTAATACTTATTCTCAACTGCTTGAGGTTTTTTGGTTATTGCTCCATGGAGAAACCCGGATGAGTCAAACTTTTTCGATACGTTTCAGGCAGGCGATTCATGGCTGCCACTGCGTCATCCTCCTTTTCAAAAAGACCAAAAACGGCTGAACCGCTGCCGGAAAGTGAGGCAAAGATACTTCCCTCTTCAAGCAGTGTCGATTTAACCTGGCGAACGACAGGAAAATAATCGAATACCGCAGACTCAAAATCATTTTCAAAGAGTGACAGACTCTCTTTTTTTCCAGAAAAGCAAAGTTCTGAAACAAGTTTTTTAAGGTCTGGAAGTTTGCGGCCAAATCGCGAATAAAAATTTTTATATGCCCAAAGAGTCGCAATATGCTCTTCAGGAAAAACGGTTACGATAAAATAAGGAAGAGTGAGAGCGAGATCATTGAGCTCATCTCCAATACCTTGCGCGTAGGCGAGCCCTTTTATGGCAAGAAAATAGGGGACATCTGCACCAAGCTTTACAGCGAGGGAGTGCAACTCGGTTGGCGAAACATTAAGCTGCCAAAGCTCATTAAGCACCCTTAGCACCGTAGCTGCATCGCTGCTTCCACCTCCCAGCCCCGCACCAAAAGGTACCTGCTTGTTAAGATTCATCGCGACGCCTTTTCTTGTTCCGCCAAACTGCTGCAGAGATCTGGCGGCCTTGATACAAAGGTTATTGTCATCCACCGGAAGATCATTATTGGAGCAACTCATCGAAATCGCATCAGAATCAGTGAATTCAATGGTGTCGTACCAGTTGATTGGCGCAAAGATAGTCTCAAGCGTGTGATAACCGTCCTGGCGCTTGCCGGTAATGAGAAGGCCAAGATTAATTTTCGCAAAAGCTTTTTGGGAGAGGGTATACATTGAATACAATTGATTTTATATGAAAAAATTTGGCATATTCAGAAAGATGAAAATTCCGCAGGAAACACTGAACAAGAATAAACTGCACCTTCATGCTTTCTAAAAAGAGGTTGTTTCACCTTCGCAAAAGCGCGGCAACACTGTGCATTGTACTCTCAATTGCACTCTTCTCGCCACCCATCTTCTCTCCAGCGGCTGAGCGTTCCTATGCCCGCGAGATAGGACAATACGTGGATGAAGATAAGGTTTATTTGCTGGAAAATATTCGGCAAAACATCACCCGCCCTGCTGAAAAAACGGTTGTTGATGCTCTTCTTTGTGAAAGTGGGCCGGAGGCGATAGAGCTTTTCCGAAAACAGTTGAAATATTATCCTGATCCTTTGCTTGACAAGCTCAGCACTGCGCGAATAGCCGCCTACAGCATGGCCCTCTACGGCACGGTCATGCCACCAAAACTTTCGCAACCTCTACTACAAGCGAAGCCGAAAATTGCTGAGGTACAAGACAGCACAAAACAGCAGCTCGTGCGCATTGAAAAGAAACCAAAGAGTGAAACTGTCGCATCCCTGACACCTTTGCAGGAGAAGCCAAAGCGAAATGCCGCGCCTCTCCCCGCACAATTGCCTGCGAAATCAAAACAGGAACCTGACACTGCAAAGATAAGCGGCTTTACACTACAATTCGGAAGCTTCGCAAGCAAACAGAATGCTGAAGCACTTGCCCAAAAAGTATCTCTCTTCGAACCGGCAAAAATCATTCAGCAGGGCGAGTTCTATAAAGTCATTTTGAAAAATAATTACGCATCAAAGGAAGATGTCGCCGATATTGTAAAAAAAATGCCGTTTATCGCAATTATTGTTCCCGCAAAAGTGGAGCAGCGTTGAACCAAAGAGAAAAAAAGCTGATGAAACCAGAGAGCTCCATCGTCGGACAATCGGTACTGATTACCCAGCTCAAGCAACTTGCTCTCCAGGTTTCGGGAACCGACATTACGGTATTGATCATCGGAGAGACAGGGTCGGGCAAGGATGTGCTTGCACGCTTTATCCACGCCAACAGCTTGCGGTCTGAGAAAAACTTTATTCCTGTCAATTGTGGAGCCATTCCCTCTGGCATTCTCGAATCAGAACTTTTCGGTCATGAAAAAGGGGCCTTTACCGGAGCGGTGCAAAGCCGAAAAGGGTATTTTGAAAGCGCTGACCGGGGCACCATTTTTCTGGATGAAATCGGTGAGATGCCCCTTGAAACCCAGGTAAAATTTCTCCGCGTTATTGAGACCGGGGAATTTCAGCGGGTAGGATCATCGGAGACGATCTACTCTGACGCACGTATCATTGCTGCGACAAACAAAAATATGTATCAGGCTGTTGCTGAAAAAAATTTTAGGGAGGATCTTTTTTACCGCCTGCGCAGTGTTGAAATCCAGATTCCGCCACTGAGGGAGAGAGGAAGAGATATTCTTCTGCTTGCCGAAACGTTTGTTCATGAATTTGAACAAAAACACAAAATCCTTTTTGAAGGATTCAGTCCTGATGCAGTGGAGATGCTAATGCGCTATCCCTGGCCAGGCAACGTTCGCGAGCTCAGAAATCTTATAGAGTCATTGCTTGTGCTTGAAAAAGGAAAATATATCACCCCGGAAATTCTTGAACGACATCTTGTGCAGCGAAACAGGTATAAAAGCCTGGTTCACGATCCTGCCAGATCAGAAAAAAATGAGCTTCAGGTCATTTACAGCTCAATTATCCAGCTTCGCCAGGAGGTGAGTGATATCCGTCAACTCCTTCAACACCTCGTTCAAACCAGACCGTTCACCCCTCTGCTTCTGCCCGATACATCAGCAACAGTTCCACCCTTTACGACGACGTTGAGGCCCTCCTTCGCTGAAAATGGAAACCCCGCGCCCACCGAAGAAACACTCCATTCACTCGACGACATAGAAAAAAAATCCATTGCCGAAGCACTTGAGAAGTGCCATGGCAACAAACGGAAAACCGCCCTCGCTCTCGGCATTACGGAACGAACCCTCTACCGCAAAATCAAGGCTTACAGCCTGTAAGCGCGGCCTGATTACAGAGCACTCTCCCCTCTCCGACTCTTTATAAAAGCAGCAACAAAAAGGAGTGCAGAGAGAGCCCCCGCTATTTTTGGCAAAAGATCGGGGTGTGTTGTGTAAAAAGTCATGCGGCTTTCAAGCGGCACTTCGGCCGTCAAACACTCCTGCTGCCACCACGGCACCTCTGCAATGGTTCTTCCAAATTTATCGAGCACAACCGTAAGGCCGGTATTGGCACACCGCGCCATTGCCCGTCGATTTTCGATACAGCGCATCCTTCCAATGGCCAGATGCTGGTAAGGACCGTACGAGGTTCCATACCAGCCGTCATTGGTTACAAGAGTCAAAAGCCTCGCCCCTTTACGGACAAACTCCGAAACAAGAGTGGGAAAAATGGACTCATAGCAGATAATATTGGCGATCACAACCTTACGGTGTCTTGGAGAAGAAAATTCCATGACGGAGGCATCACGCCCCTTTCCCCATCCCCTGATACCCGAAAGAGAAAAGGTCAGATTACCAAGCCAGGGAAAAGAGTCGATGTAGGGCACCCGCTCGGCAAAGGGCACAAGACGCATCTTGTGATAGATTTGGGGTACGCCACGGCCCGGTTCAAGCAGCATCGAAGCGTTATAACTCTCGGCCTGTTGATCGCGCTCAACGGCGATATCGATAAACCCGGTCAAGAGAGCGGTATTCCACTGCCGCAGAGCAAAGTGCAACAAATGCAGATCAGCAGCATAGGGGGAGGTAAGAATAGAAAATGGAATCGCGGTTTCAGGCCATATTACCAGCTCAGGCTGGTTTTCACGAACTGCTTTTCCGGTCATGCGATAATAGCGCTCCATAATATCGGCGCTGTTGTACTCTACCCACTTTTCATGGGGATTGATGTCGGGCTGGACAAGCATTACCCGTAGCCCCGACTCCTTTTCAGCCATCCTGCCGTCCCGGGAGAGGAGCGCTGTGGCATAAAGCAGTGGAGCGGCAACCATGAGTGCCATGAGGGCAACTGAGCTTATCGCCTCCTTTTTGCTGCCAATCAAAGAGAGTACAACCAGTACATTGAACCAGAGAAGCCAAAAACTGATTCCCCAGACACCGACGATATCGGCATACTGAATCATGAGATTTAAATTGGCCTGTGAATTTCCGAGGGTCAGCCATCCCAGCGACATATCCTGCAGCATATAGGCCCACTCCCATGCAACCCAGACAAAAGGGAGCGAAAAAAGGGCAAAACGATAACCCGCCATTTTTTTAAGCGCAAAAAAGGCAAAAAGAGGCACCGTCAGAAAAAATGCCTGCGCAACAATAGTCAACACTCCTCCCGGGAAGGTTGCCAAACTCACCCACCAGAGGCTGATCAAACAAAAAAGAAGCATCGCAAGGTAGACCCGGCAAAAGAACTCCCCCAGCTTTTCAACCGAGCGAAGTGAGATAAGCAGCGGCACAAGGGCGACCCATGCGATTATTTCAAGGCGGATAAAGGGATAAGAGGGAAACGAGAGACCAAGAAGAGCGCCGCTCAAAAGGGGTGCTGCGTAACGGGAGTGACTCAGTTGGTGAATTGTCCTGGATAATTGGCTCATCAAAACAATAAAAAGGTTATCAATTGACGCAAAAAAATCAAAAAAGCCCATCTATGAGAGAAAACCACCGAGAGGAAACGGCAGTTCCGGCAAAGAGATAATCACTCAAAACATATTTTACTTTATTTATTGATTTTTATTCTTTAAATTTCTTCCAATCTGTTACTTAACAGGAATAGTTTCTGTGACATTTCCTGAAAATATCCAATTTCAACGCCATTAGAAAAAGGAGAACTCATTATGGCTCTTTTC
>CAILXB010000026.1 GCA_903838025.1 uncultured Chlorobiaceae bacterium | reverse complement strand
GTGGTTTCGGCTTGGCATGAACATCGGGGTGGAATTTGTTCCATGCACTTGGTGAGGTTCCGCCCGGCGTACCAACACTGCCCGTCAAAACATTGAGGAAATGAAGGGTGCGCGACACTGCCCATCCACCAAGGTTCCCGCTGCTTGCGCTGCGCCATACATGCGTGGCAAACTGCGTACCAGCCTCACCTATTTTTCGGCCAACCTCCACAATCATTTCCGCCTTGACACCACTCTCTTTTTCGGCATACTCCGGCGTATAGATGCTGTACTCTTTTTTGAGCGCTTCAATGAAATTCTCAAAAGTCACAGGAGTGTTCGGGTAATCCTGCTTCAGATACTCCTTCCAGTTTACCCAGTTTTCAAGATAATCGCGGTTGTAGAGCCCTTCATCAAGAATCACTTTTGCCATGGCAAGCAAAATCGCAGGTTCGCTACCAGGAAAACTTGGCATCCAGTAATCCGACATGCTCGCCGTGTTTGAAAGACGAGGGTCGAGCACCGCAAGTTTGGCGCCCTTCATTCTGGCCTCAACAATACGCTGGGCATGAGGGTTGAAATAGTGCCCCGACTCAAGGTGAGCACTCACCAAAAGCATAAATTTAGCATTGGTATAATCAGGCGACGGACGGTCGAGCCCTTCCCAAATCGCGTAACCAAAACGCGCTCCTGATGAACAAACATTGGTGTGGCTGTTATGGCCATCCACATTCCATGCTCTGAGTACCCACTCCATGAACCCTTCATGGCCGGGACGTCCGACATGGTATGAAATTTCATTGTTGCGACCTTCCTGTATGGCCTTGCGCATTCTTCCTGCAATATCGTCAAGTACACTGTCCCAGCTTACGCGGTCCCACTTGCCACCGCCTCTTTTGCCCGATCGTTTCATTGGGTAGAGCACCCGATCGGTATCCTCAATCTGGTTGAGGGTTGCGGGGCCTTTGGCACAATTTCTTCCGCGACTTGCCGGATGGTAGGGATTGCCGACCAGCTTGCGCATCGTCATAGTCTCCTTGTCAACGTAGGCAAGAAGTCCGCAACCAGCCTCACAGTTAAAACAGGCGGTCGGAATCAGCATATACTCTTTCGACTTGCGCTCAGGCCAGCTTTTCGAATCATATTCCACCCAATGATCCCACTGATCGGGAGGTGGACAGTTCACCTGGGTACCATCAACAGTTGCACTTTTCGCTGCCGGGCCACTTCCTTCAGTGTGAAGGTCAGCGATGAGGTGCAGTTTTTCTGCTATCGTTTCTATAACCGTTGGTTTATGCGTATAACTCATATTTACTCCAGCACTTGATTAACTTAACGGAACTGTTTGCGGTGCATGAATCCAGACTTTTTCTGTGTAGAAGACACCACAAAGTCCAAAAATGGCGGCTACAGCAAGCATCAGTGGCGAGGAAAGAGCAAGGCACAACACAAGAGGAAGCACATTGCCCGCAATGAAACTGCCAAACCAGAACGGCTTGCTGAGTGATCCATGCAGAATAGCCTCAGCCGCACGTTCCGCAGATTTTGAAGGATGCTTGCCATAGAGTTCTGAAAGCATCACAAGAATGTGGAGTATAAAGCCACCCGCAAGAGCTGGCCTGAGCATTTCAAAAAGGTCAGGGTCACTGGAGGTCAGCACGCCGAGCACAACCATCGCCGAACCACCGGCAAGCAGCGAGTTCAGGAACATGTGCAACAAAAGCATAGGGCTTTGCCAGAAATCCCTTGCCTTGGCCGAGCCAAAGAGGAATGCTGTATAGATCGCCGTCAACAGAGCAAAGAGTGCTCCACACCAGAGCGACACCTGCTCGAGGATAGGGATTTGCAGATATTTGGCAACTCCCCACAAAGCAAGAAATGCGCCGAATCCGGCAATCGTTAATCCACCCTTTACAAGCCATGAACCAAATTGTGGACGGAGCATGACCGAAGAGAAGCGCTCGGGACGATCAAGATCCATGACAAGAAATCCTCCCGTAAGGGCAAGAAAGAGCAGCGAAGTTGCCCATACAGCCCACTGCAGCGCATCGGAGAGGGGGTGCATCAGCAGGGTCTGCAGAACAAACATCAGCAAAAACAATCCTGATGCCAAAGCCTTTGAAGCTACATAAGCAGGAACTTCCCAGCCCCAGACCACTCCCTTGGCGGGAATATCATAGACCTTCCGGGCCTTTGGCTTGCCATCAATTCCTGATGATGGAAGCAATTTTTTTGCCGGTTTCGTAAAGTGCTTGCCTGCAAAATGGCCAACCCCGCGAGACTGCTCGCTCCAGAGGTACCCGTTGACTTCCGAAACTTCAAACGGATCAAGCGAAGCACCATCTCCATTAATATAAAAGAGCTTGGGTGAGGTACCCTTTTCCGGCTTCCGCACCAGAGTCTGCTCTTTGGCCACAAGGCGAGCTATCTCACTGCGGGGATCATCAAGATCACCGGCAACAATGGCCTGCTGGGGACAAATCGAAACACAGGCTGGCTTGAGACCAACCTCTTTTCTGTGAGCACAATAATTGCATTTTGCGGAGGTGTGCGTCTCGGGATCCATATAGAGAGCACCGTAGGGACAGGCTTGGGAACAGGCTTTACAGCCGATACATCGACGCTGGTCAAAATCAACAATACCATCATCCCGTCGGTGCAGCGCCTCAACCGGGCAGATATCAACACAGGGCGGTTCAGCGCAATGGTTACAGCGGAGAACAGTAAAATATCTTCTGCTGTCGGGGAAGGTCCCCTTTTCAACATATTTAACCCAGGTACGGTTTACACCGAGAGGCACCTGGTTTTCGGATTTGCATGCTACCGTACAGGCATGGCATCCAATACATTTCCGGGCATCAATAACAAAACCGTAATTCATTAATTTTGTTCTAAATATTATAATACTGCTGCTGCTTTTTTATTCTCCCGCAACACCCGCTTGCACGACTTTTGGGCTGAATATAGCCGATGCGTGACGGCTTTCTTCCTGATGCCCGCAAAAACGCGAAGTAACAAACTACATAGTTATATAGTTTGTCATTTTACGAAAAGAAAAGGACTCTTCAAAAGGAAATCAATCAAAAAAAAGAGGTGGATTTTTAAAAAGCCCGGATTCATCCCTCCCTGCAAATAGAGATACAAAGAGTGTGATGAGCCCGGGAAGTTTCATAGCTTATCCTACATGTTTTCCGGCCATGACGAGGGTTGGAGGTGCTCCAAGATGGCGTCCGGCAAGCAGAACATTCCAGTAAAGCCACTCAAAGCCAAGTTTCCCATACCAGTTCATCTTTGTTTCATGAAGAAGGGTAAAGGGGCCCAGCTTAGGTACAGGGAACTTTCCAGGCAGTGGTTCTATCCTGTAGTTAAAGTCGATCAGCGAAGAGGTGCCTTTGGAATAGACAATAAAACAGGTTGAGTGACCATCGTAAATTTCCTCCGGCTTGACGCCATGAATTTCAGCCATGATATTGAACACCACAACATCAGCCTCATAATGGGCAACCGATCCGGCCTTCGAAGTCGGGACATTGGTCGCATCGCCAATAACATAGACCCGGTCATGCTTGAGCGCCTTGAGGGTGTTCTGGTGGGTTGGTACATACCCTATGCTGTCGTCAATGCCCGATTTGCTTATCATCTCATCACCAATGGTGGTAGGGACAATGACCAGGGTATCATACTTTATCCTGTCACCTTTTACGGACTCGATATACCGCTCCTTTCCATTCACTGAACTGAGTTCAAAACTGGTGCTGATCTTGATGTTTTTGCTCTTGGCCGACTCGGTAAAAACCGCCGATGCCTTGGGTTTCGTAAAGGCTCCAGCCAGAGGGGTAACCAGTTCAATCTCGGTCTTCTCCCTGATCCCTTTCTTGCGGCAAAACCAGTCGGCCATAAAAACAAACTCGATAGGAGCTACGGGGCATTTAAAGGGAAGCTCGGCAATGTTCATCACCAGTTTTCCCCCTTTAAACTCTTTCAATTGCTGGCGCAGCATCTCAGCCGACTCAATGGTATAAAATGAGAAGGCATTCTTGCCCCACGCATCCATAAGCCCGTCATTCTCTTCAGGAGCAATCTTGCAACCGGTGGCAATGATCAAAAAGTCGTAGGTAAAAGTATGGTTTTTGCTCTTCACCTCCCTCTTCTCGGGGTTGACATTGGTAATCTCATCAATCACAAAGTCAATACCGGGAAGGATATACTTTTTCCTTGAGCGTGTCAGGGTTTTCGACTTTTGCAGCCCAAAGGGAACAAAGAGCAGGCCCGGCTGATAGATATGGTTGTCGTCACGATCAATCACCGTGATCTCCCATTCAGTTGGCAAATGCCTCCTCAGATTATTTGCAACAATTGTTCCGCCGGTGCCCGCACCCAATACAACGATCTTTTTTGACATTATTTTGCCTCCGTTTCAGGAATCAGTTATGAAAATTTGATGTGAAGAAAAAAATAAAAACAAGAGCAACACATGTAAACCATTGCAGGTGATATGTGTCGAACAGTACTTCGAATAAGCACTATCCTCTTCTTTAAGAACGGGTTAGATGTCTCCTGAGAAGCGCTTCATGAAAGCAGTCACGCCGGTGAACACTCAATTATCAACACGAATAAACTACATAACTATATAGTTTAACAATTGTCAAATTTAAACAAGATCAGATTAAAAAACAAGGAATACCCTCCTAATCAACCGAATCAGCTCCATTTCACGCCAGTATAACACTTGGGCTGAACGCCCCAATGAGTTCACAGTCTTGTAACACTCCCTTGATAATTCCTCAACAGAACGAATGCTACTTTGTGTGGCGCATAAAAATATGCGATAGAAAGCTCAAGGATTTTCAACAACACATTACACAAACAAACCATTTTTTTTATGAGAAAAGTTGCATTGATAGTCGGTCTGGCCGCTTCACTCGGATTCAACAATGCGCAGGCTGTTGAATTGACCTGGAAAGGAGATGTCCGCGAACGCTGGGAAGTCCAAAGGACGTTGAAGGACAATACTGACACATTTAGCTCAAGCCGTTCACGTACCCGCGTCCGTCTTGGTGTTTATTCCTGGATCAATGAAGAACTCTCCGCCGGCGTTCAGTTAGCAACAGGTAATGATGCTGTAAACGAAACAGTATCCCGCAATCAAAGCGCCGGTGCTCTTTTTCAGCCGAAGAACATCTATCTTAACGAAGCTTTCGTCGATTACCATCCGACAGCCCTTGATGGAAAGGTGAACCTGAACCTCGGAAAAAGAGATGTCACAAACACAATCATCAGGGTTAACAACCTTGTTTATGACTCTGATCTTACCTTCGAAGGCGCAACGTTGCAGTACGGAAAGGACAGTAGCGGCAAAGAGAAAGAGGGACTGATTGCTATTGCCGGTTACTATCTTCTTGACTCATGGTCTATCGATACTCGTAAAGATCCAACACTGTACATCGCTCAAGCCGCTTACAAGGGAGACGTCAATGATATCAGGTACATGCTTGGCGCCGGGTACAATCTATACGGAAGCGTCAATAACATCAGTACCACATTAGACGCCGACAAGTCCGGAACCGGTGGTGGATTTGTTGAAAATACCAACACGCTCAATAAAGGCTACAAGATTGTAGAGCTGTTCGGTAACCTCGGCGGTCAGATAACTGAGACGCTGCCCTGGAATATTTACGGTCAGTACGCCTTCAATACGGCCAACCATACCAATAACTCCGCAATCAATGAGAACAGAAGAAGTGCTTGGCTTGCAGGTTTTATGATAGGTGACGCAAAGCAGGTTGGAGAATGGTCGCTCGATGCAAAATATGACCACATCGAAAGCGATTCCGTCTTCCCGTACTTCACCGATTCCGACAGAAAAGTAGGTGCAGGGACAGGTTCGGCTCGCCCAACAGCAACTGTAAACGTCAAGGGTTTTGAAGTAGCACTGGCCTATCATCTTATCCAGAACATGACCATCGGAGCAAGGTACTTTGCTTATAACGAGATCGACAAAGAAGCTTTGAACCCGACACTTCATCAGTTGCAGATTGACGCAGTTGTCAAATTCTAAAAATGTGTATGCTGTTCTTAACTAACTTAATACTGATTACTACAATGAAACTTTTCAAAAAAATACTTTTAAGTGCAACCGTTTTCGGTGTCATGGCTTCAGGCACTGCCCAGGCTGCCAACAAAATCGTTATTGACGGTTCAACCACCGTTGGCCCTATTGCAAAGGCATTTGCCGACTACTTTACCAAAACCACCGGCGTACAGGTAACGGTCAGTGAGTCTGGCTCCGGTAACGGTGCAAAAAGCCTGATCAACAAAACCTGCGACATCGCCACCATGTCACGCCCCATGAAAGACAAGGAGCTGGATGCCGCCAGAAGCAAAGGCGTCAACCCGGTCGAGCACATCGTTGCGCTTGACGGTCTCTGTATTGTTGTCCATCCGAGCAACCGAGTCAATGCACTCACAAAAGCACAGATCCGTGGAATCTACATGGGCAGATACACCAACTGGAGCGAAGTTGGAGGACCAAACTCTGCAATCGTGATGATTCAGCGTGAATCGAACAGCGGCACAGCCGACTCCTTTAAAGAGCTGGTTATGGGCAAAGAGAACCCGATTTCCAAGAGAGCAGAGACCCAGTCAAGCAACGGAGCCATCAAAAGCCGCGTAGCATCTACTCCAGCAGCAATCAGTTATATCGGCCTCGGTTTTGTTGACGCATCAGTCAAGGCCGTTCTTGTTGACGGCGTTGAGGCTGACGTCAAAACCGTCAAAAATAACACCTACCCTATCCACCGCCCGCTCTTCATGTACACCAACGGCGAGCCAACCGGAGCTGTCAAACAGTTCATTGATCTGCCAAAAACCGCTCAGGGAAAAAGCATCATAACCGAAACCGGTTTTGTCAACTACTATTGATTTTTTGCCGACGGCATAAGCTTTACCGCTCATGCCTGAAAACAACAACATCAAGAAGCCGTCTCACTCCAGGACGGCTTTTTGGTTCTAATAAAGTCTTCCAGGGCGTTGCTGGCTGGAGGGAATCATCCACTCACCGCAGGGCCGGTGAGGCGGCTGCGGCCTCCGGAGCCGGGATGTACCCTAATTTGTGTGCTGATGCGCTCCTTGATAGCCGGTACGTGCGAAATGATACCGATGATTTTGCCCTTTTGCTGGAGGGCGGAAAGGGTCTGGAGGGCAGTATCGAGGGCATCCTCGTCAAGCGTTCCGAATCCTTCGTCAAGAAAGAGCGAATCGACCCGAACGTTACGACTCGACATCTGCGAGAGGCCGAGGGCGAGTGCAAGGCTGACAATGAAGCTCTCTCCTCCCGAGAGGTTGCGGGTGGAGCGCACCTCTCCGGCCTGGTAATTGTCGATCACATCAAGACCGAGAGGCTGACTTGCTGAGCGGACAAGAAGATATCGGTCGCTCATGTTGATTAGTTGGCGGTTGGCATGGCCGATCATGATCTCAAAGGTGAGCCCTTGGGCAAAGTTGCGATATTTTTTACCGTCAGATGATCCAATCAGCTCGTGAAGGGTTGTCCACCGTACACATTCCATCTGCCTAAGGGCAAGAGCGGCTGTTTTTTCACGCAAGAGGGCAGCGGCTTTTTCGTGCTCATAGAGACGGATTTTGAGTGAAGCGCTCTCGGTGCGGAGGGTGCCGAGGGTGATGGAGAGTTGATTAAGCTCCTCCTGCAGCTCTTGAGGTGAGTAGTGGCTGAGGGCCCGCTCCTCCTCCTCCCGCAGTTTTCCTTTGCGTTCGCCTTGCAGGGTTTCAAGCTCAAGACGGCGTGCGGCCAGCTTTTTGGAGCGTTCTTCAAGTTTTTCAAGCACTTCACGCTCAAGGCGTGCGGCAAGAAAGCTTTCGATGCTCTCAAAGCCTGCGCTGGCGAGTTCCCCGGTGAGCTGTAACTCTTTTTGCGCAATCTCCAGCGCCCTTGTGGCTGATGATGCTGCAATCATGCCAAGCCGGGCTGAAAGCTCACTGATGTGCAGGGAGGCTGCATCCCGACGGCTGCGGGCAACGTCAAGAGTCTCTTCGGCTGCCCTTCTTTTGCCTCTGAAGGTGATCTCCTCTTCATCCGGATTTTTTGCACCAAAAAGTTGCTGCCGCTGCTGCTGAAGGAGGGTGCATGAGGCTTTTGTTGCCTGGGTGAGCCTCTCTTTTT
>CAILXB010000025.1 GCA_903838025.1 uncultured Chlorobiaceae bacterium | reverse complement strand
GAAAAACCTCCATAGCCGCAGCCACTGCGGTTAAAGCTGCATCAATGGGCTTTAAAACCCTCGTCATCTCAACCGACCCGGCGCACAGCCTGGGTGACTCCTTCGATCTGGAACTTGGCGCCTCTCCCATCAAAATTGCCGACAACCTCTACGGGCAGGAGGTGAGCGTCTACGGTGACTTGACACTGAACTGGGAGATTGTCCGTGCGCACTTTGCCCACATCATGGAGGTACAAGGCATCAAGGGGATCTACGTCGAAGAGATGGGAGTTTTGCCCGGCATGGAGGAACTCTTCTCCCTCTCCTATATCAAGCGATACAACGAATCCGGTGAGTACGACCTGCTCATTGTCGATTGCGCCCCGACCGGCGAAACCCTCCGACTGCTCTCACTGCCTGAAACCTTCGGATGGATGCTGAAGATGATCAGAACCCTCGAAAAATATGTGGTCAAACCGGTGATACGACCCCTCTCAAAAAAGATTGGCCGACTCCACGACCTCGTGCCCGAAACCGAGGTGTATGACCAGATTGAGCATCTTTTCTCCTCGGTTGACGGCATCATCGACCTTTTGTCGGATGGCACAAAAACAACCGTGCGCCTTGTCATGAACCCCGAAAAAATGGTGATCAAGGAGTCGATGCGTGCGCTCACCTACCTCAACCTCTACGGCATCACCGTTGACCAGGTGGTCATTAACCGGGTCTTCATTGATGAAATTGACGGAGAGTACATGAGTGAATGGAAGACTATTCAGCACAAATATATAGAGCAGATTGAGCACTCGTTTGCACCCATCCCGATCACGAAGGTACCCCTCTTCCGCCGCGAAGTGCTTGGGCTTGAGATGCTGAAAACCGTTGGTGATGTAGTCTACGGCGACAAAAATCCTCTTGATATCTTCTATACGGAGGAGCATACCTCTATCACAAAAATCAACGAAGGGCACTATATCATGAAACTGCGGCTCCCCTTCGCCTTCGATAACAAGATGGAGACCAATGTTCTGCAACTTGGCGACTCGCTTACGCTAAGAATCGGCAACTACCAGAAAGGAGTTATTCTGCCGCTTTTTCTGGCAGGAATGCGGGTAGCCGAAGCCAATTATGAAAATCAATGGCTGAAAATTGTGTTCAAGAAAAAAGAGTTGGCACCATCACCGCAATAATTTTGACTGTTGCGGAAAACGGTATCCTCCCCTCTGGGGCCGATAGAAAAACTGTCGTGCAAGATGGCTTGGCTTTTTTATATTGGAAGAATAAGTTCCGTAAGTGTTTTTGAACAAAAGCCTCTGCATGAACAAACAACTTTTACTGGGCGCCGAAGCTATTGCGCTTGGAGCCCTTGACGCAGGAATATCGGGTGTCTATGCCTATCCCGGAACCCCTTCGACTGAAATCACTGAATACATCCAGAAAAACAGTGTCCGCCGCGAGCACCCCGTCCGTTCTGCTTGGTCGGCCAATGAAAAAACCGCTTACGAAGCGGCACTTGGCATGTCGTACACCGGCAAACGGACGCTGGTCTGCATGAAGCATGTCGGGCTGAACGTGGCGGCTGATGCCTTCATCAACTCGGCCATTACTGGTGTCAATGGTGGTCTGGTCGTTGCCGTGGCGGACGACCCCTCAATGCACTCCTCACAAAACGAGCAGGACAGCCGGGTCTATGGCAAATTTGCCATGGTGCCAGTCGTTGAGCCCGCTTCGCAGCAGGAGCTCTACGATGCCACACGCTACGGCTTCGACCTGTCGGAATTGGTACTGCTTCCGGTGCTGCTCCGGCTTACCACACGGCTTGCGCATTCACGTGCGGGAGTGACAGGTTCGGCAACCCGTGCACAAAACCCGCTCAATGCCCTCTACGCCCCGGAGCGCTTCGTGCTGATGCCGCATAATGCCCGTCGTCAGTACAACAACCTTCTCTCCATACAGGAACGGCTCGAAGAGCTTTCGGAGCTCTCCACACTCAACCGCCTCATCCCCGGAGCGGGCCGAACCGGCGTTTTGGCCTTCGGCATTGCCTTCAACTCAGTTATGGAGGTGCGGCAGGCTTACGGCCTCGACTGCCCCGTACTCAAAATCGGCCACTATCCCCTGCCCAGAAAGCAGATCGAAGCACTGTTCAACTCCTGCGATACCATTCTCGTCGCCGAAGAGGGATATCCAGTCTACGAAGAGCTGCTGCGAGGATACTTTGGCCTCCAAAACGGAAAAACGATCAAGGGACGACTTGACGGAACACTCCCGCGTGCCGGAGAGCTCAACGCCGACAGTGTTGCACTTGCGCTTGGAGTGACAAAAAAAGAGGTGATGGCAATACCAAAAATTATGGTCAACCGCCCGCCTGAACTCTGCAAAGGGTGTGGCCACCGCGACCTCTACGAAGCACTCAACACCGTCATGAGCTTGCACGAGCAGCACCACGTCTTTTCCGACATCGGCTGTTACACCCTCGGAGCCCTGCCGCCCTACAACGCCATTCACACCTGCGTCGATATGGGCGCATCAATCACCATGGCCAAAGGTGCGGCGGACGGGGGACTCCGCCCTGCGGTTGCCGTCATTGGCGACTCAACCTTCACGCACTCCGGCATGACCGGTCTGCTTGATGCCATCAATGACCACTCACCCCTCACCGTCATCATCGCCGACAACGACACCACCGCCATGACCGGCGGCCAGAACTCTTCGGCCAACGGCTCAAAACTTCAAGCGATATGCCTCGGCCTTGGCATTGAGGAGGCGCATCTGAGAACCATCATCCCGCTGAAATCACACCTCGCAGAGAACATCAGAATACTCACTGAGGAGATTGCCTGGGAAGGGGTTTCGGTGGTCATTGCGGTGCGGGAATGTATTGAAACTGCTGCACGGAAAAAACGGAATCCGGCGGCCAACCTTTAACAAGACCATGCAGACCAACATCATTCTTGCCGGAGTCGGAGGACAGGGAATACTCACCATCGCCGCAGTCATAGATATTGCTGCCCTGCAAAGCGGCCTCACCGTCCGTCAGGCAGAGGTTCACGGCATGAGCCAGCGAGGCGGAGCAGTACAGTCGCACCTGCGGATTTCTGACCGTGAAATCTACTCCGACCTCATTGCCGAAGGCACCGCCAACCTCATCCTCTCGGTAGAACCGCT
>CAILXB010000024.1 GCA_903838025.1 uncultured Chlorobiaceae bacterium | reverse complement strand
TAATCAGGCAGCCATTGCATACGAATAATCGTCTGCATGTAATGTTTGCATAGACTTCTTTAACGAGTCCATCCATGCTGAAACTCGGAGTGCAACTCCATCTTACACCTGCCCTGTCGAAAGCCTGTCATCCCCATTGTACCAAAGAACATTTTTCCGAATAATCGGGGTACTATATATGCTTTTTTCACTCATAAAACAACAGTTGTCACACCTCTTTAATTCCCGGGGCAAAAAAAAGCTTCAGTTTAATCCTGGAAGCTCGGGAGCGTTAGCTACGAGCTGATACTCTCCGCCCTTCGAGCGCACCGTGCGGCCCCACATCCTCTCATAAGCGTCACTGAAAATAATCTCCTTCGATGCCCGGGCGGTATACCAGGCACCCTCTTCAAACTCCGCCTGAAGCTGTCCAGCGCTCCAACCGGCATAACCAAGGAAAAAACGGATCTCGGAGGGCATCATGACGCCAGTATTGAGCAGATAACTGAGCTCGTTTTTGTCTCCTCCCCAAAAAATCCCTGGTAAAATCTCAAGTGAGCCATCAATGAGATCCCCCCTTGAATGGAGAAAATGGACGGTATCAGACTCAACGGGCCCTCCCCTGTGCAGACGCTCTTCAACCTCTTCGAAGCCCGCGATGGCTTCACAAACCTTAAACTCCATAGGACGATTCAATATAAAACCCAAAGAACCCCGCTCATTATGCTCACACATAACCAAAACCGTCCGCTTGAATGTTGATTCAAGCATATTGACTGAAGCAAGGAGAAGTTTTCCTGCTTTAAGCTTTTCAAACTCGTTTACCATTTTTATTTCTCTCTGGTTTTTTGCTGCAAATAGTGAAGCAACTCTTCCGCATGTTGGGCCACACTCACCTTTGGCCACACATGTTCAATAACCCCCTCCTCATTGATCAAAAAAGTGACCCTGCTGGTGCCCATGTACTGACGTCCCATAAACTTTTTCAACCCCCAGACACCGTACGCCTCAACAATCTTTTTGTCAGGATCGGAAACAAGACGAAAAGGGAGCTGATACTTCTCCGAAAACTTTTTGTGCCTGCCCTCATCATCAACACTGACACCGAGTACCTCTACTCCCACACTGTTAAATTTAGGTAAATTATCACGAAAAGCACAAGCCTCCTTCGTGCATCCGGGAGTATCATCCTTAGGATAAAAATAGAGCACAACCTTGCGGCCACGGTACTCTTCGAGCGTTACCAACTTTCCATCCTGATCTTTTGCCGATATGGCCGGTGCAGGAAGGCCCTCCTGAAGTATTGACATTGGTAAAAATGAAGCTTATTCTGTTATCAGACCGGTTTTCTTTTTTAAATCAATCGCTACGGCAAAAAGTTTCTTTTCATCAACCATGAAGCCATACTCATTCTGTCCAATATGCGGCACAACACTTGACCGAGCCATGATTGATGGCCGCGACCGGATGTTTTGCCCCTCATGCTCATGGGTGCACTATATCAATCCCCTCCCTGTAGCGGTCGCTTATACCGTCAACACCAACAACGAGCTTCTTGTCATACGCCGCGCTCATGAACCTGCGTTCAATGAATGGGCCCTTCCGGGAGGTTTTCTTGAAGCAGGAGAGGAACCACATGAAGGATGCCTTCGTGAACTGATGGAGGAGACTTCTCTGGAAGGAAAAATTGATCGTCTCATCGGAATCTATCACCGGGAAGTTGAACTCTATGGTTCGCTCCTTGTTGTCGCCTACAGGGTGGTGGTTGCTGATGACGCCATAACGATCAACCATGAACTCTTCGAAGCAGGTTTTTATCCCCATCACCTGATTCCTGAGGTACGCATTCCCCTGCACCGCCAAATCATCACCGATGCCACCCAGCACCACTCAGTTGGCTGAAACCGCCAGGTCACTCCCTGAAGTCAGACAAGGGATGCAGGGTATCGTACACTTTTTTTGTCAAATCCTTTACAGTAAATGGCTTTTGGACAAGAGTCATCACCTCGTCAACCTCTCCCTGGCTGGCAATAACATCTGCGGTATACCCTGACATGAAAAGCACCTTGACAAACGGGTAAATCGAGAGGATTTTGCGGGAAAGATCACGACCATTCATTTCAGGCATAATAATGTCGGTAAGCAAGAGATGAATCTCCACCTCCTTCGCCTCGGCAATCTTTATGGCTTGCCCGGGCGATCCTGCCGTCAACACACGATACCCCTGTTTCTCAAGCATTATTTTACTCAGTTTCAGAATCTCGTGTTCATCGTCAACAATGAGTATAGTTTCCCCTCCAGACTTAATCGGTTCTGCCTGTTGCTCTCTCTTGACTAACACTTCACTACCAGTGTATTTCGGTAAATAAACACTGAATTCAGTCCCCTTGCCCAGCTTACTGGAAAAGTTGATCAGCCCGTTATTCTGAATGACAAGACCATAGACCGTCGACAGCCCTAAACCCGTACCTTTACCAAACGCTTTTGTCGTAAAAAATGGCTCAAAAATATGCCCGGCATCTTTTTCTTCAATACCGCCGCCATTATCACTTACGGAAAGCATGACATATTCACCCGCAGGGATATCTGTATCATCAAATACTGCGGATTCATGAAGTATAACATTTTTTGTTTCGATGACTATGGTACCTGCTCCAACTATGGCATCGCGTGCATTAACACAGAGATTAACGAGAATCTGGTCAAAATGGGATGAATCCATCGTGACAGGAGAGAGCTTCTGACCTGGATGCCAAACCAGCGTGATACATTCACCAAGAAGCCGCCGAAGCATGTTAAGCATATCCCCGATAAGGACGTTAAGATCCAGAACCTTCGCACTCAAGGGTTGTTTTCGGGCAAATGCAAGCAATTGATTGGCAAGGTCGGCAGATTTTTCTGCCGCATTATAAATTTCCTGAAGATTTTCTCTAAGTGACGGATTAATCTGGTTATCGAGTAATGCCATTTCAGCATGCCCCAGAATCACACAAAGCATATTATTAAAATCGTGGGCAATTCCACCAGCCCTCCGTCCAACCAGCTCCATTTTCTGCACCTTGACCAACTCATTCTGAATCCGGCGTTCCGATAACTCAGCCTGTTTTCTGCCAATAATATCCCAGGCTATACCCGCCATGGACGATAAAAGCTTGACATCGTCCTCATCATAATCCTCCGCTTTATTGCCGATACCAATAATGGCCATGATCTTCTCACCACGCGTCACAGGCACAACCAACTCACGCTCCAGTTTGACATGGCCTTGCGGCGTCCCTTTGCGCTTTGAAAGTGCTTCATAATTGTTATGGATCAACACTCGGCGTTCACGAATGGCATCAGCCCAGACCCCGGCATTGCTCAGCGGATAGTGGCCAGGAGAACCCTCTATCCGGCAGAGATTCTTTTCTGTGTTGGTTGACCATGCCTGCAGCGAAATAGTCGTCTGATCAGCTTCAAGAAAGTGAAAGAAGCCAACAGTACTCTCTGTCAACCTCTCCGCTTCATCAAGCGTCGCACGCAAAACCTCTTTAATCGAACAGGAGTCGGGGAGCATAAGCAGACGGAGTCGAAATTCCATGAGATCTTCATGGCGCTTGCGCTCCGTGATATCCTGTGAAAAAACAACCAACTGGTTCACTTCACCATCCGAGTCAAAAAGGGGGCAAATATGATGAATCATCCTTCCCAACAGCAAACTGTCACCCTCCAGATCTCCTTCAAAAGAGAGCTTTTTACCGGTGCGCAACACCTCCGCAACCGCCATTCGACGATGAGCTGCCACATCAAACGGCAACAAATCATAAATGCTTTTGCCAAGGCACTCTGTCAGAGGTTTGCCAAAGCGTTCCGCAAAAGGCTCATTGGCTTGAAGAACTATACCCTGACGATCCATGAGAAACATGGATTCAGGAATTGCGTCAAAAAGAGTTCGAAGGATCTGCTCCGTTGACTGCTGCTTGAATTCATTCTTTTTTTCCATTCAAAGCTCTCCAACTTTCCAACATGCCGCCTCATGGCCCGCTTCATAAACAATCAATTCCGGCTGTTGCTGGCGGCAGCGAGCATCAGCATGAGGGCATCTTCCCGCAAACCGGCACCCTTCAGGCAAATTGACGGCACTCGGCACATTGCCTTCAATGACATGAAGCCGCTCTTTTGTAGAACCAATACGAGGAATGGAGTGCAGTAATCCTCTGGTGTAGGGGTGAAGCGGATTATTAAAAAGCTGCTTCACAAAACCCTTCTCTACCACCCTCGATGCGTACATGACAAGAACCTCTTCACAAAGCTCGGCCACAACCCCGAAATCGTGGGTAATGAGCATCACACTCATCCCGGTATCACCCTGAAGCTTGCCGATAAGGTCAAGAATCTGCGCCTGGACGGTAACATCAAGCGCAGTGGTCGGCTCATCAGCAATAAGCAGTGCCGGATTGCAGGAGAGCGCCATGGCAATCATCACTCGTTGGCGCATCCCACCCGAAAGTTCATGAGGATAGGATGCAAAGCGCTCGGCCGGATTCGGAATGCCAACCAGATTGAGCAGTTCAACCGAGCGTTTTTTTGCCTCCGCGTGGTTGACATCGCGATGAACAAGAATCTGTTCCATAATCTGGCTGCCACAGGTAAAGACCGGATTGAGCGAGCTCATCGGCTCCTGAAAAATCATGGCGATCTCATTGCCCCGCAACTTGCGCATTTCATCTTCCGACAATTTCAGCAAATCTCTCCCCTTCCAAAAAATCTCCCCTCCGGCAAAATAGCCGGGAGGCATTGGGACAAGACGCATGACGGAGAGCGCCGTCACCGATTTTCCACACCCCGACTCCCCCACAATACCCAGCGTACGATTGCGGCCAAGCGAAAAGCTCACACCGTCAACCGCTTTTGCAACACCCGTATCCGTTGAGTAATAGGTTTTGAGATTTTTCAGTTCAAGAATTTTTTCCATATATAACAATCTTTACCGCAGGCGCTGGTTATAAAGGTTCCGTGTTGACGGAGTCAAGCATGAAAATATGGTTTGTACACTATATATGAAAACGTTATCAGATTCAGGGTCGCAAAGCACTGCCGTCACAAAAAAAAATTCCGCATTTCTCTTCGATACTGTCAGGCAATCGGCTCCATACGACTTGTTAAAAAAGGCACTTGCTGGCACACAGCCCGGAAAAACGGGAGCGTATACCCCTGTCAATATCTCCGGCATGCAAGGCTCACTTTCTTCAATCATTGCCGCAGCGCTTTTTACTGACCACCCCCTCTCACTTATGGTTCTTTGCGGTCAGAACAGCTTTGAGCGGTACGAAAATGACCTTGCCGCTCTTCTGCCCAAAGAGACACTCTGCAATACCTCAGACGAACTTTCTCTCTCAATCGGGGCGTTGTTGACAAAAAAAAAATCAGTCATTCTCTCCTTTTTCGATGATCTTCAGGTCACACTTTGCCAGGCAACTGAGGCAGAAAAGCGCATTTTTCGCCTCAAAACCGAGCTTGACGCCGGATATGAACCTCTCAAACGCTTTCTTGCGACAAACAGCTTTGAACAGAGAGAGTTTGTCGAAGATGAGGGCGAATTCTCCGTGCGCGGCTCAATCATCGACGTCTTTCCTTGCGGGGCACGCGAACCCGTGCGGATCGAATTTTTCGGCAATACCATCACCTCACTCCGAGTGTTTGACATTAATAGTCAGCTTTCCGGAAAAACGTTGCCCGCAATTGAACTGACGGCCTGTTTCACCGATGACCTGAACAGCACCACAGAGCCCGAAACCACAATTCTTGACTATCTCGATCCCTCAACCCTTATTATCATTGATGATACTGCGGAATTTACCTTGAAGGAAGAGCACAGTATCCTGAGCGAAGCACTTGCACGATTCCGCTCTATCAGAATTGACTCTGCTGCAGATCCAGTAATCGATTTCTGTTCCAGCCCTCAAAAAAAACTGAACGCCAATTTCCGCACTCTTGCCACCATGCTCCAGCAAGAGAGCGCAGAACACAAAAAACCCCTCTTTGCAACCAGCTCACGCCGCGAAATCGCAGAGTTGACCGATTTCCTTACTGAAGAAATCACAAGCTCCAAAGGCAGCAGCCAACTCGAAGCAAGCTGGATTCCAATCAATTTGCATACCGGTTTTATCTTCGGTGATCTTGACCTCTATACCGAAGCAGACATCTTTGGCAAGCTGCATGCCCACAAAGCGCACCGGAAGCGCAAAATACGAGGCATCTCGCTCAAGGATCTCCAGAAGCTCAAAGTGGGCGACTATGTTGTCCATGAGGATTATGGCATAGGAATTTTCCGCTCACTTGAAACCATAACAGCCGGAAACTCCGAGCAGGAGTGTGTGCTTGTCGAATATGCCGGTGGCGACAAACTTTTTGTCAATATCCAGAATATCCGACTCCTCTCAAAATATACCGCCTCCGAAAGCTCTCTTCCCGCCCTTTCAAAACTTGGCAGTTCAAAATGGGCCGCAAAAAAAGAGAAGGTGCGCAAGCAGCTCCGCGATATTGCCATCAACCTCATCAAGGTCTATGCACAGCGGAAAATGCAGAGTGGCTTTGCCTTTGATCACGACTCCATCTCCATGCGGGAGTTTGAAGCTTCGTTTATTTTTGACGAAACGCCCGATCAGCTCAAGGCGATTCATGATGTCAAAAAAGATATGCAGGAGCCCCATCCGATGGATCGGCTGATTTGCGGTGACGCCGGTTTTGGCAAAACCGAAATCGCCATGCGCGCAGCCTTCAAGGCGGTGGAATCAGGCAAACAGGTGGCCATGCTGACGCCGACAACCATTCTTACCCACCAGCACGCCGAGTCCTTTACCAGACGATTTGAGAATTTCCCAATCACCATAGCCGTGCTCAGCCGTTTTGTGACGCGCAAGGAGCAGCAGGAAATCATCAAGAAAATTGCCGAGGGAAGGGTTGATATTGTGATTGGAACGCACCGGCTCGTCTCAAAAGATGTGCTCTTCAAGGATCTCGGTCTCCTCATTATTGATGAAGAGCAGCACTTCGGCGTAGAGGTCAAAGAAAAGCTGCGCGAACAGTTCCCCGGAGTCGATACGCTGACCATGTCGGCCACCCCCATTCCGCGAACCCTCCAGTTTTCGATGCTTGGCGCCCGCGATCTCTCCATTGTTTCGACCCCGCCAAAAAACCGTCAGCCCGTCGAAACCCTCATTACCGATTATGACCCGGCGCTTATCCAGTCGGCTATCAAAAGGGAGATTACGCGCGAGGGGCAGGTATTTTTTCTCCATAACCGCATTGCATCACTCGAAGACATTCTGCAAACACTGCGCGATCTTGTACCCTCAGCCCGGATTGTCTTCGCCCACGGCCAACTGCCCCCGCGAGAGCTTGAAAAGATCATGATGGATTTTATGCAAAAGGAGGTTGACGTGCTCATCTCCACCACCATCATTGGCTCCGGACTCGACATCTCCAACGCCAATACCATCATCATCAACCGCGCCGACATGTTCGGACTCTCCGATCTCTACCAGTTACGCGGAAGGGTGGGAAGGAGTGAGCGGAAAGCATACTGCTACCTCATCACCCCGCCGCTCAACACCCTGAAAAAGGATGCCGTGCAACGCCTGGCCGTTATTGAAAGCTTTACAGAACTCGGGTCAGGCTTCAACATCGCCCTGCGTGACCTTGATATCCGGGGAGCGGGCAACCTGCTTGGCGCCGAACAGTCGGGCTATATCCACGAACTCGGCTTCGATCTCTACCAGAAAATGCTTGAGGAGACCGTTGCCGAACTCAAATCAACCGAGTTCAGCCACATGTTTTCTGATGAAGGAAGCAAGACCGCAAGAACGGCGAAAGCGTGCGACCTCCTCTTCTTTTTTGACGCTCTCATCCCGGAATACTATCTCACCGCAACCCCTGAGCGCTTCGCCTTTTATGACAAAATCTCGAAAGCCTCAACAGAGCACAAGGTCGATAACCTGGAAGCAGAACTCAAGGATCGCTTCGGCCCCCTCCCCGAAGAGGTGGAAAACCTGCTGCTGCTGACCAAACTCAAAATCACCGGGTCGGCTCTCGGGCTCGAAAAAATTGACCTTCAGCCACAGTGTACCTTCCTCTATTTGCCTGACCAGGATAACGATCATCTTGCCAACAAAGCGTTCCTGCAATATCTCTTTGTTTCGGTACAGGAACCCTGGATGCAGGAGTACAAACCGGGATTCAAAATGGATAAGAAGATGAAGCTGGTGCTGCACCACCCCGCTGGCAGCGACAAAACGCCCGCAGAATTGCTTCACCGCTACACAGAACTGCTGAAAAAACTGGAGCTGGCGTCGAAGGAGGTGCCATTATAACCTTGCTTCAAGAAACATTGTAGCGACATCACGAGCGATTTCAAGTATTTCACTGGTCGTTCTCAGAGGCGGGGTTCCTTGGGGGGGGGAAGAATCCGCCGCGTCCAGTGCGCGCTTTGTTGGGCAGTTTGATTATAAGAATACCTCTTTCTGGCGACTCACTCTACTGTTGCTGTGATATATTCTACACGGTTTTTACCTTTAGATTTTGCAGTGTATAAAGATTTATCTGCAAAATTCAGTAGACTTTTCAAGCTTATATCATCGCCAGAATATGTCGTGATGCCAATACTAACTGTCACATAATTGCTGACTTGACTGGACTTGTGAGGCAATCGTAAAGATTCAATATTGGTACGAAGAAGGTCGCCTATCACTAATGCTCCTTCAGTGCCTGTATGAGGTAATACAATACTAAACTCCTCCCCGCCATACCTTGCAACGAAATCTCCCGGGCGCTTTAACGCGCTGCGGAGTGTTTGGGCAACGGCTTTCAAACATTCGTCTCCCGCAAGATGGCCATAGGTATCGTTGTATAACTTGAAGTTATCAATATCACAAATAGCAATGGAGAGTGGATGCTTGTTGCGTTTACTGTACAGAAACTCTCTTGTTATTTCTTCATCAAAATAACGGCGATTAAAGATTCCCGTCAAGCCATCAAGAATTGAGAGATTTTCTAAAACTTGCATGGCATTGTTCAATTTTGAGCCATATTTAAAAATCACAATGCTTCCAAAAATAGCAAATAAAATATGACTGATAATGATAACCCACGGGGCTGAAAATATTGCTGGAAAAGAGACGCTAATTCCACCACGAATATCACCAACTTTATACCCTTGTTTTTCATGACATCTCAAACAACTTTGCTGAGTTACGAGAGGAGCCATATAACGAAAAAACAGCGTCTTGCCATCGTTGAAGTATTCAACATATTCTTGTTCTCTTCCTTTTTCAAAAGTTTTTAAAGCAATGGCTTCCCACGCTTCGGGCGCATTGGCCGGGCGAATTGGCTTCAGGCTGGTTATGTGAAAATTAACACGGTCTCGTTCCTTTGCAAGTTCAGCAATCAAACGGGTCATATATGCAGGGTTTACCAGCGTTAATTTCTCGCCCTTGATTGTCGTAATATCCCGGTCCGAAAGATCTAAATAAGGATTTGATTGAATTTTATCAGAAATTGGCGCATAAACACCTCCAAGTCGAGAATTCCACTCTCTTGTCGTTACAATAAGATTAAATAAAGAGCGTCCATTATCAAGATAAATTTTACCTTGACTCCTATAAACCTGCGACACACTCCAAAACGCTGATATAAAAATAATTATTATCCAGACGATGATGCTTTCCCAAATATAGAACCTTTTCATATAGACATTTCTACTGATACATGAAAAATCACAACAGCAAATATACAAGAAACACACATAAAAGAACTCATTCTCCTCAAAAAAAAACGCTTGCCACAAAAAAAATCAACTTCTGAGAAAAAAGCTGCCAGCTCCCGGAAAAAAATCTTCTACGTTGTTTTTATCGCCCGCAGCATCCCTAACATGCAGATAAACAACAACTCATCCGACGATTGGCCTCAATTTTATGGCATTTGCCCTCAAGCGATCACCCCGTAGTCGGTACAACTCCTGCATAAATTCCTTCACAAACGCAACTTTTGCAATGGCAACCGTGTTATTATTAACAGGACAAAAAAAGTCCTGTATTTTAGAATCATAACATCAAAATATCATGCAAATCACGATCAATAATCATCAGTACGAGGCGAACCAGGGTGACAGGCTTCTTGAAGTTGCCCGGCTCAACCATGAGCATATAGGATACTTCTGCGGCGGCAACACTATCTGTCAGACCTGCTATGTAAAGGTGCTTGAAGGGGCAGAACTGCTCTCTCCCCTCAGCGAGGAAGAGAAAGCAATTCTCTCGGACAACCTTTTGAAAGCGGGCACACGGATGGCATGTCAGGCCACGGTCGAAAAACCAGGAACCATAAGGGTGGTATCGGCAGTCGAAGAGGTAAAGCATCTGCTCGAAACCAGCCCGCTGGAGTTGGGCGGCTACGTTGCAACCATGGGATGGGAGTCGCTTGTCAAAGTACCCGACACGCTGCGCTTGCAGGCAGGCAGAGAATTTGATCTCTGGCAACTCTTCTGTGATGTGCTGACTGGAATCGGCGATGGCTGGCAGCTCATTTTCCGTGCCTTTTCCTGTGGCGGTTGCTGTAAAGAGAAGAGTGAGGCGAGTGTGTGTTGATTGAGATGGCTTGGGAGGGCCATGAAATTGACTATATTTTGTTTTTACTCTCTCAACCATTGAACTGCCGATGGGGTACGCTTCTGATATTGGGGATGTCGAGTTTGAGCTTGGCGCGAAAACGCTTGAACGCTGGCTGATAAAGCCTGAAAAAACGATGGAGATTGTTCTTGGCATTCCCAAAGAACGAGCTCAGGATGAACGCCGGGTTGCCATCTCGCCGCCCGGCGTACAAATACTTGTTGAGCAGGGAATCAGGGTGATCATCGAAAAATCGGCAGGCAGTTTCTGCAACTTCACCGATCTCGCTTACGGTGAAGCGGGTGCTACCATTGCAGAGTCACCCGAAGAGCTCTATGAACAATCCAACGTCATTGTCAAGGTCTCTCCCCCGCAGCCCGATGAGCTTTCGCTCTTTATGCCGGGCCAACTGCTTATCTCGGCGCTCCATCTTGGAACGGTCACTCCTCGCTTGATAAAAACGCTGATTGAGAAAAACATTACGGCTATCGGATTTGAATTTATCGAAACGAGGGATGGTGAGCTGCCGATTGTGAGGACACTGAGCGAAATTGCCGGTTCGCTTGCCATACAGACCGCAGCCAAATACCTTGAAACCGGCTATGGCGGCAGTGGTATTCTCCTTGGTGGTATTGCCGGTGTTCCGCCTGCCTGGGTCACGATTATCGGGGCAGGAACCGTCGGGCTTTTTGCTGCGCAAGATGCCCTCGGCCTTGGTGCACAGGTCACCGTCATCGATAAAGAGATCAATCGGCTGAGGCGCTTTGAGGCTTTTTTTAACCGACACCTTGTCACAGCCATTGCCAACGATCACTACATTGCCGAAATTGCAAAGATGTCAGATGTGCTGATTGGTGCACTGAGCCCGCGCCAGAAAATCATCAAGCCACTGGTCAGCGAACAGGTGGTAAAATCGATGAAACCTGGCTCGGTTATCATCGACGTCTCGATTGATCAAGGCGCCTGCTTCGCTACCAGCCGCCACACCTCCCATACCAACCCGATCTATGTGAAGCATGGCGTTACCCATTACTGCGTCCCGAACATCCCTTCAGCGGTGGCAAAAACAGCCTCTTTCGCTCTGACCAACACTCTTCTCCCCTTTCTTCTTAAACTGACAGGACACGAGACCGTCTCGGATATTCTCTGGAAAAGCCACAGTTTGCGGAAGGGAGCTTACATCTTCAAGGGCTACGTCACAAAAAAAATACTTGCGGAACTGACTGATGTTCCCTTCAGGGAGATCAATATGCTGCTTGCTGCCTCCTGAAACAGAGGGTTACAGGAGTTCATCAAGCGGCTTGCCAAATTTTCTCGCAATATAGGATGCACACGATACCCCGGAGTAGGTGACGGCTATGACGCCCTGACCGGGGAAGGTACTGTCGCCTGCGGCAAAGAGGTTTTTTATCGACGTCGTGTTCTGCGGTTTCTGCAAAATATTCTGCCCCGGTTTCATCAGTGGCCCATAGGATCCCTTGAAGCGGTTGAGATAGCGCTCGTGGGTGAGCGGCGTGGCAAGCACTTGCAACTCCACCGCTTTTGCCAATCCAGGCAAAATACGCTCTGTCCGGGCAATCACTCCTGCGGCCACCTCCTCCTTTGCGGCAAGATAGGCGCTGCTCCCCCTCTCATACTGCTGCCACTCCTCAACCTCTCCGGTCACAAAAGCGTGGACAATGTGCTTGCCCGCAGGTGCCAGCGAAGGGTCAAGAAGGGTTGGAGCAGAAAAATAGATGGTTCCGCCAGGCTGGTTATAGCTCTTCCAGTCATCAACAAGAATATGGTGGACATAAAACCCTTCAGGAATCACAGAGCCATCTACGCCAAGAAAAAGCTGGAACCAGCTCGGCGCTCGCAGAAATTTCTTCTCATCAACCCTGTAGCGTGAGTCGGTAACGAGGCGGTTAAAAGTATCCCACACCGTAGCATTGCTGATCACCGCCTTTGCATAGTGTTCTGTGCCATCAGCAAGCCTTACGCCACGAGCCTCTCCATTCTCAACCAGAATCTCTGTAACCTCCGACTGATAGCAGATTTGTCCGCCAAACTTCTCAATTCCTTTGCACAACGCTTCCGGAATGGCGCCGGAGCCACCAACCGGATAGTTGATACCACCAAAATGGCGATCAGCAAGGCAGATACCGGCATTGACCAGAGGTGTTGCAACCGCATCCTGCACCGCCCATGAGTAGGCTTCAATATCAATAAAGCGAAGAAGCTCTTCATCATGAATGTACCGCCTGGCCGTTTTGCCCATCGAACGAAAACTCTTCAGGGCAAGCGCAAAAGTCTTTAAGGGATTTGCCGCACCGACTGAAAGCAGATGCGTCACATCCTCAAGCGATCCGGCAGGCATGGCACTCAAAATTTCGTAGACCTCATCAAGCTCACGGTAAAAGAGTTTTATCCCTTCAGCTTCATGCGGAAAACGGGCCGCAAGTGCATCAAGAAATGCAAGACGATCATAAAAAGCGGGTATGGAAAAGCCGTTGGGTAAATGGTAATGAATCTGAACCGGATCGGCAATGGTGCGCACTTCGATGCCAAGCTTCCTGAATATTCGGGTATGCAGGTTCAGGGTACCGCTCGTGCTGTTCTCACCAAAGCCATAAAAAACCGATGCTCCTGCATCAAAACGGTAGCCCCCACGCTGGAATGAAGAGCAACTTCCCCCCGCATAACGGTTCTTCTCAAAAACAAGCGTCGAAATGCCCCTCTCCTGAAG
>CAILXB010000023.1 GCA_903838025.1 uncultured Chlorobiaceae bacterium | reverse complement strand
TTTAATTTGTCGTTAATCTTTTAAACGAGTTGTTCATGAGTTTCCAGACCGATACTATTCATGCCGGAGTTGGCCCCGACAAGGCTTACGGCGCCATCATGACCCCTATTTACCAGAGTTCAACCTTTGTTTTCGAGGATATCGGCAAACACAAGGGATTTGATTATACCCGGAGCGGTAACCCGACACGCAAGGCGCTCGAAGACAATCTTTGTGCCCTTGAGGGATGCTCTTTTGCGGTTGCGGTAACGACCGGTATGGCGGCGATAACCTCAACCCTTAATATTTTTAAATCCGGCGATGAGATTATCTGTACCGATGACTGCTATGGCGGCACCTCGCGGTTGATGAAGACGGTTGAGGAGCATTTTAATATCAAGGTGCATTTTGTCAATCTTCAGGAGGCGGCAAATCTTCTACCCTATGTGAATGAAAAGACGAAAGCGGTATGGGTCGAGACTCCCTCCAATCCGCTGTTGAACCTTGTCGATATTGCGGAGGTGGCTGCTCTTGCAAAAGAGAGGGGACTCTTGACCATTGTTGATAACACCTTTCTTTCGCCTTATGGCCAGAAGCCGTTTGAGCTTGGAGCCGATATTGTGGTGCATTCGACCACCAAGTATTTGAATGGCCATTCCGATGTAGTGGGCGGTGCGGTGCTTTCCAACAGCGAGGATCTTGATGCTCGTTTAAAGTTTATCGTCAATGCGCTTGGTACCTGTGCCCAGCCGTTTGATTGCTGGCTGGTGCTTCGCGGTATCAAGACGCTGGTGGTGCGCATGAGGGAGCATGAGCGTAATGCGCAGGCGGTGGCGGAGTTTTTGGAGAAGCATGCAAAGGTAAAGCGGGTCTTTTATCCTGGTCTTCCGGCCCATCCGCAGCATGAGCTGGCAAAAAAGCAGCAACTAAGTTTTGGCGGTATGGTCTCTTTTGAGCTTGATGGTACTCTTGAGGATGTCAACCGGGTGCTGAAGGGAACGAAGCTTTTTGCGCTGGCCGAAAGTCTTGGTGGTGTTGAGTCGTTGATTGAGCATCCGGCAACGATGAGCCACGCTTCGATGGATTATGAGCACCGTGAAGCCGCAGGGATCACCGATACGGTCATCAGGCTTTCGGTGGGTATCGAGGATCGGGATGACCTCATTGCTGATTTGCGGAGTGCACTTGGCTGAAGTTGCCTATACGCTGAAGGTGAGCCCGAGGGCGAAGTCTGTTCGTCTGAAGATGACGCCGCACGGTGGCCTTGTGGTGGTGGTTCCTCCGGGATTCGATAAAAAAAAGATTGCAGCACTTCTGCTTCATCATGAGGAGTGGATAAAAAAGGTTACAGCAAAATTTGACCTTCATCGTCAAACTCCACCCCCTCTCTCTGAATATGGACTGCCGGTTACGATTGTTTTTCCTGATTTTGCGGAATCGTGGTCGGTGGCTTACACGCAAACCAGAATAGGGGAGGTAGAGATGGTTGAGCGACAAGGCAACTCTCTGCTTGTTTCGGGTGATGTTGCCAACACTTCGCTTTCGTGCCGCTTGCTCTGTTCCTGGCTGAAGCACCGGGCTCAACAGCTCCTTCTCCCCGCTCTTGAAAAACTTGCTGCTGCGCATGATTTGAGGTATGATTCTGCCGGTATTCGCCTGCAGCACTCCCGGTGAGGAAGCTGTTCCTCGCGTCGTGTGATTACCCTGAACAGCAAGCTCCTTTTTTTGCCGGAGCACCTTGTCCGCTACATTATGCTGCATGAGCTTGGCCATACCGTTCACATGAATCATTCACGGGCGTTCTGGTCGTTGGTTCATGAGCATGATCCCTTGTGTCACAGCAATAATCTTGAAATGAAAAGCGCCTGGAAATATGTGCCCGAGTGGGTTTCTGCTCAACGGTAGCGCTGGTTTGCCATTCTCCGCAATCCGGTAAAAAGGAGTGAAAAAAGCATCAGCAGTATGCCCCAGAGCAGCGTTATTCCGCCTCCTGTCAAGGCTGCAAGGGCTCCCTGTATCACTGCTATCCGTAGAACCGCTGCTGCCCATAGTGCAGTGGCCAGCAGCAGGTGAAAGGCCTTGACAGGTTTTAGAAAAGCGGGAATTGAGGCTGCGGCAAGAGCGGTTGCGGCGCTTATCCACCAGTCGGTATCGTAAAGAAAATGCATCGTCATGGTTCAGGAACTTCATGGATGGGTTTTGTGGTAACGGAAAATAGGTGAAAAGGAGATGAAAGCAAATGCTGTAATCTCTATAGAATCGTTATATTACCTTGATCTGATTTTGTGGTATCGTTAGCGATTCATTCTGCCCGACAAAGCGCTTTTTACGGCTAACAACTCATAACATCCCCGCATTTTGCAGATACCCGGCCCTCCCCCTTTTTGCAACAGGGAGAGTGTAAGCTGTGGTGTTCCAGGGCGAGCTTGCTTGACGTGCAGCGCATTTCATGCATTTTCGTCTCTCTCATAACGAAGAGTTCAACAATTATATACATTTATGGAATTTCAGTCACTGAACATCATTGATCCAATTTTACAGGCATTGCAGGAAGAGGGTTATACCACACCAACACCCATTCAGGCAGAGGCGATACCGATTATTTTACAGGGCACTGATCTGCTCGGCTGCGCACAGACGGGTACAGGCAAGACTGCTGCGTTTGCCATTCCTATCCTGCAACTGCTGAGTGAAAACAAGGTGTACGATAAAAAACGCAAAATCAGGAGCTTGATTGTCACCCCGACGCGCGAGCTGGCCATTCAGATCGGCGAGAGTTTTAACGCTTATGGGCGGCATACCGGGCTTACCAATACGGTGATTTTTGGTGGTGTCAACCAGAACCCGCAAACAGCCTCATTGATTCGTGGTGTCGACATCGTTATTGCTACACCGGGGCGGCTGCTCGACCTTTTGAACCAGGGCTTTTTGAGTTTGCGCCATGTCGAAATACTGGTGCTTGATGAAGCTGACCGTATGCTCGATATGGGTTTTATTCACGATATCAGAAAATTATTGAGCGTGCTTCCAAAGCAGAGGCAGTCGCTTTTCTTTTCTGCTACGATGCCGGCCGAAATTGTCAGGCTTGCC
>CAILXB010000022.1 GCA_903838025.1 uncultured Chlorobiaceae bacterium | reverse complement strand
AGCGGTTGACTTATTACCGAATCACAGGTATTTGATTCAAATTGAGAGTCAACAGCAACCTGAACCAAAAAAGAATGTTCTGCAACGGCTTTCAGAAAAAGCAATGGATTTAGGAGTTTCTGATTTGGCCTCTCAACATGATCATTACTTATACGGGACAGAAAAGCGATGAGGAAATCTCTTTTTATTGATACCAGTTACATTTTGGCCCTGCTGAACGCCCAGGATGAATTCCATCGTCAGGCGGTAAGCCTTGCTGATCAACTTGACGGCTCATTGATGACGACTGAGGCCGTTCTTACCGAAATCGCAAATGCGTTGGCAAAACCGCAATGGCGTGCATTAGCGATAGATACTATCAATAATCTTCGTGATGATAACGATGTGGAGGTGGTTTCAATTACGCCGAAACTGTTTTCAAAAGCTATGGAGTTTTACGCATCTCGCATGGATAAGGAGTGGGGACTCACTGATTGCCTCTCCTTTATCGTCATGAAAGAGAAAAAGCTGACTGATGTCCTGACCACCGATCATCATTTTGAGCAGGCGGGTTTCATACCTCTCATGCGCAAAGCGGGTAAGTGATGCGTTGTAGTATCTCACGCATGAGTGTCTCGCCTCTATGCAGGTGTGTGGAGACGTGCGTTAATGACGAAGAGCGATTTTTATAAATTATTATTAAAAAAGGTTTTGCGGTATTGCTGAACTGAAGGGTTGAAACCGAAGTAATGAAACCAAATCAAAAGTTAGAACTCACCTGGATAGGCAAAGGGCAAGAACCAAAGCTGGAACCGAGGATTCTTATAGAGCAGCCGGAATACAGTTACGGGAATCCAGACACCGGCAACATGCTGATTCAGGGAGATAATTTACTTGCATTAAAGGCATTGGAGCAGGAGTATGCAGGGAAGGTCAAATGTATCTATATCGATCCTCCGTATAATACCGGCAATGCGTTTGAGCATTATGACGATGGGATAGAGCATAGCCAGTGGCTTAACCTGATTGATCCCCGTTTGAAAATATTGAAAAATCTTTTGACTACAGATGGCTCAATCTGGATTTCCATTGATGCCGATGAAAGTCATTATTTGAAAGTTTTATGCGATGAGATTTTTGGAAGGCAAAATTTTGTAGATGAAGTGATTTGGCAGAGAGCTTATTCTCCGATTAATCTCAAGAAAACACTATCAAGAAGTCACGATACCATTTTAGTTTATGCTAAAAACTCAACAGGATTTGAGCTAAATAACGCAAGATACTTGATTTTGCTGATAAGACTCCTCTGCGTAGCAAGGTCTCTCAATAACGAACGTTTATGAGCATGGGCGCACGGAACTTCACTTCAAATACGTGATGAGTTCTTATCAAAGTGCAGGAAAGAGGTTTGGGAACAATATTTCTGTAGCGCTGACCGGGAAACGAAGTGAAACAGCTCCCTTCGGGCTTTCAGAACCGAGAATCCCATTATCGGTTAATGTTGCAAGCAAGGTTCTTGCCGTTCTCTCTTTAAGGCCACTGATACGACTGATATCTCCCCGCGGCAGTTCCCCCTTGAGCAACGCGGCCTCAAGAATAGTAAATGCTTCAGGCCTCCATTCTTGCCGCTCACACAACAGTTTCAGCCGATTCAGCAGCGCATCAAGTTCAAACAGACCCTCCATGAACGTCACTTGATCCAAACATACCCGAAGGAACCAGGTAATGAACGTGTTGAGCGCTTTGAGTGAAAGGTTGCCGCGACCATCAAGGCCACCCTGGCGAGGCATATCCGCGTGATCCATCATTCGCTTATAATCCTGCCTGCTTTCCAGCCCCCGCGCAAGGCCTCTTGAAACCGACCATAACCCAAAAGCTCCGATACCCGCATGAAGGCACATGGCATGGCTCATGAGTCGGCTGACCCTGCCATTGCCATCAGGAAACGGATGAATGTAATTAAACCGGTGATGAGCCGCCCCGAGAGCTGCAATGCGCATTCCTTTTCCGAGCGCATCAAAATTGTAACGTTGTTCAAAATATTCCATGAATACCTCAACAGCCGGGCTTTCAGGAGGAAGATGCCGGCCAACAGCTACGTCATGTACAGCCTTGCTCCGGAACTTTCCAGGCTCAATGAGTATTTTTACCTCCTTTCGTTCCATGTATCGCATTGACTCAGGAAGCTCCTTGTAGAACTCCTGATGGAGCCAGCAGATAAACCGTTGTGATGCGGCGTCCTGAAGCGTTCCGGCAGCATACCTCGCATCAATCTCTCGCTGTACCCTGATATGTGCAGCCGCTTCCATTTGCAGATTCCGTCTCTCTCCGTCCTGGTCGAACCGGTTCT
>CAILXB010000021.1 GCA_903838025.1 uncultured Chlorobiaceae bacterium | reverse complement strand
TGGCCGCCTGTTTCTCTTTGAGGTCAAAGACCGGGCGGAGCAACTGGTTGAGCTGTGCGGGTTCAATGCGCAGCAGCGCCTCTTTTTCGTCGATCAGCTTTTCGTTGTACATATCGACGGCAATTTTGACGGCGGCCATGCCGGTACGTTTGCCGACGCGACACTGGAGCATGAAGAGTTCATTGTTCTCGATGGTGAACTCAATGTCCATCATGTCGCGGTAGTGGTGTTCGAGAATGGAGCGGATCTCTTCGAGCTGGTTGTAGATGCCGGGGTTTTCGGCTTTGAGCTGCTCAATTTTGAGCGGGGTTCTTGTGCCGGCCACCACATCTTCGCCCTGGGCGTTCATGAGAAACTCGCCGTAGAAGATATTGTCGCCAGTGGCAGCATCGCGGGTAAAGGCTACACCAGTACCGCAATCCAGACCCATGTTGCCGAAGACCATCGCTTGAACGTTACAGGCGGTGCCCCAGTAGCCAGGAATGTGGTTGAGCTTGCGGTAGACAATGGCCCGCTCGTTGTTCCAACTGTTGAAAACGGCACCGATGGCACCGATGAGCTGTTCGTGGGGATCTTCGGGGAAGGTTTTACCGGTCTTTTCAAAAATTGCTGCTTTGTAGTCGGCAACAATTTCCTGAAGGTCTTCTACCGTGAATTCGGTGTCGAGCTCAATGCCGAGCTGATGCTTTTTGGTTTCAAGGATTTTTTCGAAGGGGTCGATCTGTTTTTTGTCGGTCGGTTTCAAGTCGAGCACTACATCGCCGTACATCTGTACAAAACGGCGGTAGCAGTCCCAGGCAAAGCGGGGGTTGCCTGATTTTCGGGCCAGACCATCAACGGTTTGAGCGTTAAGGCCAAGGTTGAGAATGGTGTCCATCATGCCGGGCATCGAGGCTCTTGCGCCTGAGCGGACCGATACGAGAAGGGGATTTTCGGGGTCTCCAAACTTTTTGCCAAGCGCCTCTTCAATTTTGTGGAGTGCTGCGGGAATGTCGTGCTGGAAAAGGTTTCGGGGGTAGTTTTTCTGGTTGTCGTAGTAGTAGGTGCAAACTTCGGTTGAAATGGTGAAGCCGGGAGGAACCGGCAAACCGATGTTTGCCATCTCTGCAAGGTTGGCACCTTTGCCGCCCAGCAGGTTTTTCATGGAGGCATCACCTTCAGAATTGCCGCCAGAGAAACTGTAAATGTACTGCTTACTGCTGCTCTTTTTGCTGGTAATCTCAGATTGTGGCATGATATTTCATGAATAATTATGTTTTTGCACCAGAAATAAAAATAATCAGTTGGTGGTGAAAAAACAGGTGAAGTTGACTACTTTTATCGAAACTGAAGTTTACTAAAAAGCAGTTGTAAAAACTACCGTAAAGGATAGTTCATTCTGATTTATTATGGAAATTGAGCTTCTTGTTATTGTAATGCAGGTACTGCGTCTTGCTGTGCCCTACACCCTTACCTCTGTTGGTGCAACGTTTTCGGAGCGGGGTGGAGTGGTCAATCTGGCGTTGGAGGGTATGATGCTTGTTGGGGCCTTCGGAGCGGCTCTTGGACAGTACCGGAGCGGTTCGGCCCTGGTCGGTATTCTTGTGGCCCTTCTTTGCGGCCTTGCGGTTGCATTGCTCTTTGCTTTTGTCACCATTACTCTCAAGGCCGACCAGATTGTTGCCGGTATTGCCATCAACATTCTCGTCATGGGTGCTACCCGTTTCGGGCTCAGCATTCTCTTCGGGAGTTCGACCAATTCAGCGCGGATTGCCGGTCTTGAGGCTCCCTCCCTTCTTCTTGATCCGCTTTTTCTTGCCGCAGTTGTTTCCGTTCTTGTCGGTCAATTTCTCTTGTTTAAAACGCCCTACGGCCTCAGGCTCAGGGCAACGGGCGAAAGTGCCGAAACTGCCGACAGTGCCGGAATCAATGTTGACCGTATGCGCTACTCCGGCGTCCTCATTTCGGGAGCGCTTGCGGCGCTTGGCGGCGCTTTCCTTGTTTTTCAGCAGCACACGTTTACCGATAACATGTCGGCCGGTCGGGGTTATATTGCACTTGCCGCCATGATTATCGGTAAATGGAATCCGGCAGGAGCGGCACTGGCAAGCCTGCTCTTTGCTGCGACCGAATCGATGGAGATTTGGCTCCAGACGGGGTGGATTCCCTCCCAGTTGGTGCAGTCACTTCCTTATATAATAACGCTGGTGGTGCTTGCTGGCTTTGTTGGCCGGGCCTCAGCTCCCCGGGATGCTGGCACTCCTTTTGAGAAAAACCGTGCGTCATAAAAATCCTTTTTTAAACGCATATAAACTGCGGATTTCAAAAATTATTCGTATTATATTGAATGCTTTTGTGTACGATGATCTTTGTACTTGTGCTCCAAAGTTCTGAATCCGGTTTCGGCATGCTGTCATCATTTCTCGGTAATTGAAGTAGTTAAAAGCTATTTAAAGCTAACTTTATCCTTACTACCAATGAGCACCAACACTACAAGTTCACTGGCAACTGTCGCTGATATTACTGGTAAAGTATGGGCCGTAGCCGAAGATGGAACTCGCCATCTCCTTCAAAAGGGTGATGCGGTTTATGAAGGTGAAGCTGTTCTCACTGAATCGGGCGCTCTGGTTGTGCTAAAGGCGGAAAATGGCGCAGAGCGGAAGATTACCGAAAGCAAAGAGGTTGTGTTGAGTGGCGGGCTTTTTGAACAGAGGGAAACGGTGTTCAGCCTCGATTTAAGGGGATTGATAGCCGCGACGGATGGTGCGCCCGATGCGGCACCACCGCAAGTACCCGCTGCGGCGATACCCGCTCCAGCCTCGTCACCCTCTGTGCAGCAACTCAGTCAGGGAGGCTCTTTAGGTGGCTTGCAGACCGATCATGGATTTATCAGTGTCGAGCGTGTCGAAGAGTCAGTAACTACTCTACCCTACCAATTATGGTCATTTACCGGTAGCTATAATTCGGCTTCTCAATTCCGAACGTCTGGTTCCGATCTCTTACTTGAGGGCCGGGGAACGGTCGATGAGCGACTCTCAATGTTGCTTGAACCACTTCCATTTTTTGTTTCGGATCCATTGCCTGCACCGCAAGTTGCCCCGGCATTTCATGGGGTAACGCTTCGTCCGAATGCAGGTACGACCATTGCAATCCCGGGAAATGGAAGTGTCTATGAAGCGGGCCTTTCTGCTGGTACCAATCCTGGTAACGCCAGAATTTTCAGCGGCACCTTTATGATAACAGCACCGGACGGACTTGCAACCATCAAGGTTGAGGGTGCAAAGTATGGCTCGCTGGTGATTACCGGCACCACCCCGGACCCTGCAACAGGGGGCTGGGTGGTGAGCTACACGTACACTCTTACGGTCAACACCCTCCATTCTGGTTCGAGCAATGCCATGCTCGACAGCCTGTTGGTTACGGTAACCGATGTTGATGGCGACAGCTCAACCGCTCCTCTGGTTCTTACCATTGTTGATGATGTGCCCACTGCGCGCCCTGATGCCGACAGCGTGATTAGAAACACCGTTCTGCCAGTCACCGGGAACGTGGTCAGCGGCCACAACCCTACGACTGAAGATGATACCATCGGGGCCGACAACAGCCCGATCAATCCAGTAACTGGTGTACGGTCGGGCAGTAATACCGGCACACCGGCAACCAGCAATGTCGGCCTTGCGGTCGCAGGAAGTTATGGCAGCTTGACAATTGGAGCTGATGGTGCTTATTCCTACACGCTCGACAACACCAACCCGGCGATAGTGGCCTTGACGACGGGCAATACCCTTATTGACACCTTCGTCTACACCATAACGGATGCCGACGGAGACCAGAGCACGACGACCTTGACCATGACGATTAACGGGAGTACGGGCGCCCTGGTGTATGGCGCGGTGCAGGAGGATGCGCTGAATAACTTTGCTGGGGGCAATGGGTCGACAGGCTACCGTACTGGAGAAGGCGCCAAAACAACTATTGCGACGGGCACTCTTACAACCCTTGTGTCGGCAGGAACCGTTGGGACACCAACCTTCAGCTTGCAGACCGGCACTCTTGCGGCCCTTGGTCTGACATCGAAAGGTCAATTGTTGAGCTATGTGGTTGCTGGCGACACTCTGACAGCCAGTAACGGAGCAGGGCGTAACGTCTTTACGCTGGTCTTGAGCGGTGCGAACAATCAGACTTACACCTTTACGCTGCTTGATCAGTTTGATAATTCGTCAGGAAGTGGGGATCTCGCCCTCCTGGAGGTCAACCTGTCGAGTGCGATTAAGGCGGTGGATGGCGGAGGTAATGCGGCTATGGTCGATGGTGTCTTCAAGATCACCGTGGAGAACGACGTACCGGTAGCAAGTGTGGCGACGCTATTATCAGACACAGTTTATGAAGATGATCTCACTATTGGAACGGGAAATCTTTCAACAGGCAATCCTGATGAGGTAGCTCCCAAACTGAAGACGGTTAGTGGCTTTCTCAACACCCTTTTTACTTCAGGAGCGGATGAAACCACAGCAGTCGCGAACTCTCTCAACTATTCGCTGCAGGCGGTTCCGGTTGGTGGATTAGACCCCGTTTTGCAAACGGCGGGTAGCGTTGATGTCAAATCAAAAAGCTCGACGGTTCGTTATACGGTTAATGGTACCGGTTTGATAGTGACGGGTTATGCGGACGATAACGGTGATGGCAAGTATGTTGCAGCAGATGACCGGATTGTTTTTACGCTGACAATCACCGATGCGGCGACGGGTGCCTACACCTTTGCCTTGAACGACCAGCTTGATCATGCGAATTTGACCGATATCGGGCTTCTTGCGCTGAACCTTGCCCCTGCGCTGGTAGCGACAGATAAAGACGGTGACCGGGCGTCACGATCCACCGGTTTTACAATCAATGTCGAGAACGATGTACCAGAGAATACGG
>CAILXB010000020.1 GCA_903838025.1 uncultured Chlorobiaceae bacterium | reverse complement strand
TCTTCACGGGAAACTTCACCAAAACCAACTTTTTTCACAAGCCGATTCTTGACAATATTGAGAACATTCCTGAAGCTCTCATCATCCGTGATGGAATTCGTGATTTTTATACAAAAATCAAGGATAACGATCGGTATCTGCGCTTTGCTTTGCTCACCGGAGTGAGCAAATTCTCCAAAGTGTCGCTCTTCAGTGGTCTGAACAATCTCGAAGATATTAGTCTGAACCCTGATTATGGCAATGCGTGTGGTTACACCCAGCTTGATTTGGACACTACTTTTGCCCCCTATCTCGAAGGGGTGGATATGGAGCAGGTCAAACGGTGGTACAACGGCTATAACTTTTTGGGCGACAAGGTCTATAACCCTTGCGATATCCTGCTCTTTATCAGGAACCAGCGGATGTTCAAAAACTATTGGTTCGAGACCGGGACACCAAAATTTCTGATTAATCTCATCAAAAAGAACAACTACTTTGTCCCCAGGTTACAGAGATTGCGAGTTAATGAGTCTTTGGTCAACAGCTTTGACCTTGAAGCTCTTAATCTGGAGACCATTCTGTTTCAGACAGGCTACCTGACCATCAAGCGCTTGACGCTGTCGAGCAAGGGAGTTCGATATGAGTTGGGATTTCCCAATAAAGAGGTGCAAATGAGTTTCAACGATTATATTCTGGAATCGATGATCAGTAGTGTTGCGGAAAAAGAGTTGATTGGCGATGAGCTGCTTGACCTTATCGAGGCTGGAGATGTGGGAAGTCTGGAACCCGTTATCAAACGCCTTTTTGCAAGCATCGCCTACAATAATTTCACCAACAATGATATTGAGCGTTACGAGGGTTTTTACGCCAGCGTGCTCTATGCCTGTTTTGCCAGTATCGGGGTGGATATTATCGCTGAGGATGTGAGCAACAAAGGCAGAATTGACCTGACGCTGCAGGCAGGGGGGAGAACCTTTCTCTTTGAATTCAAGGTGGGCGAAGGGGAGCCGCTTGAACAGATCAAGAAAATGAAATATTATGAGAAATATGGTGGTGAGCGGTATCTGATTGGCATTGTTTTTGATCCAAAAGCAAGAAACGTCAGCAGGTTTGATTGGGAGAGGCTCTCATGCAACTGATCACCTTCGACTAACAGCCTGTCGGAATAGACGTGTTAGCCAAAAAAGCAATGATGCTGCGAGAGATTGTTTGCAAGCTTTGCGGTGAAGCGGATCTTTTCTGTTTGCCATCCGGAAGAACCTGGAAACTGCGCAGGCAAACGTTTACGGAACATAACCTTACAAGTGCAATTGGCAAGAAATCACCAGCGCGAATACGGTTGCGGTTGGCAGTTTTATGCCCAATGGTTGCAGGTGTTTTTTTGTTACGTCGAAGTCCTCTTTTTTGATTTGTTATGATTAATGGGTGCTCAGATACACTCATTGCCTGTCACTCCTTTGCGGCTCTTTTCTGTCACCAATTTTCGGATTTCCTGGTTGAACCGCATGGATAAAGCCTCAATAAAAACTAAATTGTGCGGTATCCTCCAGCCTGCGCCCAGTTGCTGTGATGACGGGCATCGCTGTTCAGCCGCTATAACTTGTGCGATCGTACGGTTGGTTTTGAGGGTGAGTAGTTCGGGGCCATAGGCATACGCAGAAAATAATGACTCTTTCACGCTTCATTGCTCAACTCAAGGGAACAAGTATGGGATTTTTCTCTCAAAAACCAGTCTGCCGGAAATTTTTCACCTACGCAACAAAAACGCTCGACTTCAGCGGTCTCTCTGCAGGGCTCTCCTCTTCAGAGCTGGCCGATTTTGATGTCAAGCTCGGGCAGTTCAAGCTCTCACCCGAATTTGTGAAAGTATCCGAAAAGCTTATGCTGATGGATTTGCAGCAGTACGATCTTTGCCAGACCATTGCCAATATCAGGGACAAAAGCGAGCGCGAC
>CAILXB010000019.1 GCA_903838025.1 uncultured Chlorobiaceae bacterium | reverse complement strand
TTAACTCCCCCGCGACGACCCAAACAAAAACCGACACGGTACAAATCAGGCATATTGACCCGCCCATCTTTCATCGACTCAAAAATACCGAGGGACTCAAGGTCTTGACGAATACCATACCACTCCGCATCGACATGCTCTGGAGGTAATCCTGTAAATGATATTGTTTTCGGATCTCTTCCGAAAGCATCACACCAGCGTTCCTGAATGACATCAAAGGTACATGGTACAGTCAAACCCTGCAATGGCTGCATCAACCTCTTTACCCAGGGATAATCCTCTGCCATTTCCGATACCCTGATACCTGAGGCGTTTTGCACTCCGCATTTAATGCTCTCATAATGCAATGGTAAGAGGTGAGATGGATAACGCGCCTCGGCGTCTTCAGCGGCGGCGCGGATAGCAGCAAGAAAAGAGCGCGGTGAAGTACGACCTTGTCCGTCGGCGAGATGCCCGACTGACCATAAATATGGCACACCACGCCGACGATCTCGACCCATCCATTCGCCAGCAATTTTTGCGAAAAGGGCGCGTTGAACTTGTTCATCCCGTTTCACACGATCGCTGATCGACCATACATCTACATTAAAATCAGGTGGAGATCCAGCTCCATCCTCGTAAATATTTCGCAATGTCTGACCATGAATATCTGTTCCGTTACAGAATAATTGCCAGAGCAATCCATGCAGATCGTGCAGTGCCCAAGTCAAATCAACCCTTGTTGAAAGCAATTTAGAGGCATCGGGAAAATCGGCAATCTGGCGTCGAGCAAACTGATCCTCACGTAAAAATATTTTGCCATGTAAAAAAGGGTACCGCTTAAGAGATAAGACCACACGTAATAAATCCCTTACAATTGTATCCATCGTTTGCCACTCGGCACATGAACGATCAAGAGCATCAAAGACAATCAATCCATGCTTCTCCTGTGCACTAAAAAAATCGTTGGCACGTTCGATTAACCTGCCAAAACTTTCGGGGTCATTTATAACCCATGCGACCGATTCGTCCCAAGAGTTACAGGGTATATTTTCAGAAACAATATTGGCCGCCCAACGACCAAGCACAGCACGCCAAACATGATAAGCTGAAAAATTTTTTGACAGAAGAGCATCAAAAACATCAGGATCCGGATAAGCATCAAGGTCGGAGCGCTCACCAAATCCTGTCCACACTTCCACCCGGGAAAGATCAGGTACCGACTCTCCCAGCATCTTCCGTATTTCATTGGAATTAAGCGCTGCATTCCAAAATGTTTTACCAACACCCCGCGCCCCGATCACCAGACTGCATTCCAGACGCAGAGCCTTGAGGTGAGAAGGGGGAATATAGACCAATCGTTTATCGGGTTCTCTGCCATGCAGGGAAGTATCACTGGGCAGAGTTTCAATAATCGCTTGTCGGATCGTTTGATTGTTGGACGGGGTCACTGTGAACCTCCATCTGTTTCAATGGAAAGTTCAACGCCAGCAATCAAAGGGCCAAAAAGCACTCTCACAATTTCATGATCAATACCTTTCAAACGACCATGTAAACTTTTCAAAACAGCAAAGCTTCTATGCCATTTCACCACCCACGGATAGTGCGGTGCGCTCTCATCGGACTGGTCATAGCTCCAAACGCCCTCTTCACCTGAAACCTTTCCGGCTGGAACTTCATCATAAAGCTCTTCCGAAAAAATATCCCAGGCCCGTTCAAGCAAACCTTCAACATACTCCCCGGTTCCAACTTCAGGAATCATGGCTCCGACAATCTGGAGCCGCTCACGAATGTCACGAACAACCCCTGTTTTTCTCCAGTGCTGAAACAACATACGATAACCTGACCAGGTCTGATCACCATCAATGGCAAACAGGAGTATTGTGGATGCCGAAAGTTCAGTGATACACGCTGATGCAACTTCGTCAATACCAGCACGTGAGTCGATCAAGGTCACATCAGGTTGCCACCGCGCTTCAAGTGCATCAAGTAAACGACGCAAACGGTCTGACCATGAGTGGCGCTTGCCATCCCCATCAATTTTGGGCATCCAGACACGGCCAAGTTTGGCGATATACTCTCCGGGATTTGCCCCATGCGCAGGAACCACCAATATTTCTCCATTATGCGATAAGGCACTTGTGGCGACCATGTGTTCAAACACCGCATCACCATTGTCGACCAAATCTTCCACAAGCCAATCAGTAATACCATAAGAAGGGCGCCGATCTTCGGGAAGTAACGCCGAAGAGAGTCCCGGTGATTCTAAATCCAGATCAAGCACCAGTACTTTTTTGCCTTGCTCAGCCAATGCCCATGCCGTTGCGGCAAGTGCAGTTGATCGCCCAACACCACCCTTGATCGAAAAAAAGACTGTTCGAGGTACAGATAACCTTAAACTGGAAATGTGCGACCAATTACTCTCTACCGCCAGACGATCAATAACAAAAACATCGCTGGCACCTTCAAGCTGAAAGCAGCTCTCTCTCTTCAAAAAATCATCAATATCGGGTTCGAACAACACTGCCTGTTGTGCGGGATAGGCATGAGAGCCAAGCTCTTCTTGAATTTTTTGAGCAATGTTGTCGAGTGCGATTTGTTGAGACTCATCA
>CAILXB010000018.1 GCA_903838025.1 uncultured Chlorobiaceae bacterium | reverse complement strand
GCTTCGGTATGGGAGAACCAGTTGAAGGCCATCCGCAGGCTGCTGAAGAGCGCAAAAAGGCCAAGCGGCAGCACAAGTCTCTCCATGCCGCTCTTCTGGATAAAGGCGCTGTCGATCACCAGGCTGAGGTAGAATGCCTGGGCAATCAGCATCGCGGCAGCCAGCACTCCCGATATGATCGAAAAGATAAAGGGCCGTCCATCTTCTTTAAGCAACTGAAAGAGGCGCCGGTCAATATTCATGGTTCATGCGTGTCCGTTTTTTTGAAAAGGGGTTATAGTGTACATAATAAAAGGATTGTATGCAATGGGGTAGGTTTGTATGGGAATGGTTAATGGGGGCTATGAGTTCCTTGTTGTGTCAGGGTGTTGTGGATGTTATGGAGATCAAGCTGTATTATTTACCTATTGCTCCCTTTGAAGTTATATAATGCTTACTGAAAAGTGGTTGAAAAACGATGCTCAAACCACAGAGCGCCAAGTGCATAAGATAATCTCATGCCAGGATATTCAATGCTTGAACTTGCAACGACTTTCAAGTATCCCAGGCGAGAGGTAACAGCACTGATATTACCTTGAATCTTTTCTGCATTTGTTTCATGAAAGAGCTCCAAACTTTTGCAGTGTGCTGATTTGATCATCTTGCGAATGGACTCTTCCACCCTGGAACGAAGGGATTGGCAACGGCATAATGCAACATTCCGGCAACGAGAGGAACAAGGCGGTGGGTTCGGCCTTGAGGAACAAGTTCGTTGAGCATATTGACCCAGACAGCGTAGGTCTTTGCCCCAACAACAGATGCTAAATTTTGTTCAGGTTTGTTTGGCATAGTCAAGTTTGTGGTAATCATGAACCAAAGTCCATCGGTTTGATGATGTTTTCCCGAAATTCATTTAATGGTTCTGTCAGGCCCGCCTTCGTAAACCGTGAGGCGATACTTGATCCAGGTTTTGGCAGAATCTGGCGCACCTCTTCCTCCATACTCCAGCCATGCCGGGCAGCACGCATTTCAAGCAAGCGATTGTCATCATCATCGATAGTGCACACAATATCTTGAGCCATGAAACACCTCCAAAATTAGCGAGAGACCGTAAAGGGAGAAAGATAAAATTAAAGTTTGAAAAAAATACAGCCTCTCCCATCTATTCATTCAGGGCTTGGCAGTTTTTCGGTACGGATTGTTTTCGACGAACCATTCGTACCTGCGACCACAATTAAACTCTGTTTTTGAGTATCTTTCTGTGTACAGGAATGGTTTTTGGGTGCAATGAGTTCCCGGGGGGATTGTGCTTGTGTCCGTTCAATCGCCAGTCTCACTGTAAACAAATATCCCTGTACATTTTGTACACGGGAAGTGTTTTTACAAATCACGGTAACCAAACAACAATCATCATGAAACTTCGTGCAAAAGCACGCTTTGCCCGGCTCTGGATAATGCTCTTGTTTACCTGTTTGAGTATGGTGACGGTTTCCGTAGTAGCCTCAGCGGTACAGATTGGGGACGAGTACGATAATGATCATCGGTATCTTGGAGGTATCGTCTTTTATGTTGATGGAACTGGCAAGCATGGCCTTGTTGCAGCAAAATCCGATATTCAGAATGGTATGACTTGGATAGATGCCGAGTTAGCGTGTGAAAATCTTGTAAGCAATGGCTATAGTGATTGGTTTTTACCGAATAAAGAGCAGTTAAGAGCGATGTATAATATACGTAGTGCTGTTGGGTGTTTTGTGGACGACGGCTACTGGAGTTCTACGGAGTACAGCGCTACTACTTTCGCATGGTTCCAGGGTTTCGGCAACGGGTACCAAGGTGTCGGCTACGAGAACGTCGAGTGGCGGGTGCGGCCTGTCTGGGTCTTTTAGTAGGGGCGTATCGCCATACGCCCCTACATGGGTTAAAAAAATAATTTTGCGGTATGGCATTGTACCATGATTTACCGGTGTGTCGTGATGTGTTCCGTCTGATTCTGAAAATTTTTGAAGACAATCATTCATACCACTCATAGCTTGTTTTGTGATGTAACAGTATTTGCTGCTTTTTGTAAAATCCGTTTTACAAAAAGCAGCAAATAGCTCAATACCGGCACCTTGCGGGAACTCTTCTTCGTCAATCAACTGCGCAACGCCAGCGCCCTTCATCCTGGCCTTGTTGAAAACACCATTGAGCTTTCCGCCAAAGGGGATTTTATCAGTCACCGTTTTTTGCTGACGATTTGATTTTTATTGGCTTGCACAGATACTTTTTATTTTTTGCAACTCTTGCACATTTGCGACAAATAAATTTGGGCTCAGAAACAAGAGATACGATATCCGGCATACGTTCTTCCATATCGTGCTTGTCAAGCTTGCACAAGGTTGTTTTGATTTTCGTTTTTTTCATTTGCCTGTAAGGTTATGAGGTTCTACGGGCGGCACCCATCGTGAGCGGATTCCACCCACTCGGGGGCTTATCCTGCGTGGATGATATGTCCGCCCTGAAGGATACCCTCTTGTAAACACAGGGCAGAACTGGGTGCTATGCTTTTTCAGATAAGATTATTTTCTTAATGTAATTCTGCCGAATTCCTCTCCCATTAGAATGTGTTTACCGTCGCCATTCAGCTCTTTCTGCGCTGTTAATGCAAAATCAACCTTCTTTTGAAAGAGTATGACGCAGTCTGAGCCGCCAAACAGGAAGTATCCCAGCATATCGCCCTTTTTGACGGTACTGCCCGCCTTGACACTCTTTTCAAAATTAACGGAGCATACCTGTGACATGCCAATAGGCAGAAATGCTACAAGGCCATACTGTTTTGTTTCGATAATGACGCAGCCACGGGTTTCAATATTCTGCCAACCGGGAGTGTTTGCATCAAGAGCATATTTTTTACCCTTGGGGTCCCATGTTAAATAACCGCCAACAGCATCATCGCTCTGAATAATCCGTACCTCCTTTATGGTTCCGTCAACAGGGAAGTGATAGCGATGATAATCGTTTACATCAAGAAAGGTGTGTGTTAATGTTCCTCCGGCAAATGCATTCCTGTATGCGCTCCCTTCACCGACAAGGGTAGCTATGGACTTGAACACACGTGACCCCTTTTTTATGCACAATATTTGAGTGCTGGTCGATTTTCCATACACCCTGAGGCTTTGAATCGGCAGGGGATGCTACGACTGACGGGTCATTCGGGGCTGCTATCGGTCGCTGATCAGGCGATTTCAGATAGCGCGCAAAAAAGTCGTTGAATGTTTTCCAGTTTGAAGGATCTTCATACCAGCCCTTGTTCAGCCCGAATCGTTCATCTTCCAGGGCTTTTTTGTAGTACGCATCGTTCCAGGAGTCCTCTTTACTTAAATAGAGCCCCCACTCCTTTGTGAAGTTGATCAACCAGGTACGATAGGGTTCATGGTATTGCAGAGAGTTATGGTAATACCCTTTATTTTTTAGTTGCAAAAGGGGCTGATCGTTGACGAAGTAGAAGTAATCGAGGCTCTGATCAATCTGATCGTAGAGAGATGACCAGGGAGCGTTTGGCAGAATTGACCAAGGCAGTGCTTTTGCCGCCCAATCTATAAAATTATAATACTCCTCCAGCGTCCTGACCGGGTTGGTTACCTTGTCCGGATTGATTTTGGTTGTTTTATCGATGGACTCGACGAGCATACTTTTCAGCTCAGTGTTATGCTCTACCATGGTTATCAAGTGCTCAGTGATCGGTTCATGCTTTGCCGATCCGGAGCTGAACTCCACGGCAAGAGCACTGAAGCTCAAAAGTGACCACAATGTTACAACAGAGAGTAACCGTACCAGAAAATGGATCTTTTTCATAAATCGTTTCTGTTTGAAAAATGCGGGGACAGCGCCACCATTGATAATACGTTGATCGAACCACCTGACCGGTGAAGTTCTCTCATACTATAGCGGAATAATACGAAAAATATGATTCAGTCAAATGGGATTTTATTACCAAGTTGCAGGCTCATCGCTTGATTTTGGCAAGAGCGGCAGCTTTTACTTCACCCCAGCCCAGAACGACAGGTTCGTTCTGGTATTGGCGGAATAGGTGTTCGCAGTCCACGGAATTACTGTTTGATGTGGCGCAGGGATATACCGGCGTTTAATAATATCTGTTCTTTTTATCGTAAAAAATGTGCTTCTTGATGTTGAATCGACCCACATCAATCCGGGTATTCTGATAATGTTGGATCAGAGGAAATTATGCAACTCCTTCTTGAAGTGCCAGGCAATGTGCCTGATGCTGCTCAATGCACACCGCAGCAATTCATAACAGAGGCCAAATTGGCCATGGCCATCAAACTTTTTGAAATGAAACGGCTCTCGTCGGGGATGGCTGCTACGCTCATCGGCATGTGAGCAGG
>CAILXB010000017.1 GCA_903838025.1 uncultured Chlorobiaceae bacterium | reverse complement strand
GGAATGGTGATAGCAATGTTTTTGAGGTTGTTTCCCTTGCACCCGGTGAGCCGCAGGAAGTGCTGTTCGTCGGTTTTTTTGTTTTCCTCTCCCTTGAAAGAAACCTGGCGTGTTCCGGAAAGGTATTCTGCGGTCAGTGAATGGGGATCAAGAAGGGCGGCCGCTCCCTGAGCGACAATTTCTCCGCCATATTCTCCTGCTCCCGGCCCAAGATCAATAATTTCGTCGGCTTCAAGCATCGTGTCTTTGTCGTGCTCGACAACCAGTACCGTGTTGCCGAGGTCTCTGAGGCGTTTTAGTGAGTTAATGAGTTTGTGGTTGTCGCGCTGGTGCAGCCCAATACTGGGTTCGTCAAGAACATAGAGAACACCACTGAGTTGCGAGCCAAGCTGCGAGGCGAGTCTGATGCGCTGTGCTTCACCGCCGGAAAGTGTTTGTGAGCTTCTGTCAAGGGAAAGGTAGCCAAGCCCTACATTGAGAAGAAAATCCAGGCGTTTGACGATTTCATGCAGCACGGGTGTGGCCACAAGGCGCTCTTTTGAGGTCAATTTTTCTGGTAAAGCTGTAAAAAAGGTGAGGGCTTCCGGCAGGGGAAGCGCTTCTGCTTCGGCAATATTAAGCGCGTTTATTTTGACCAGCAGGCTCTCTTTGCGCAGTCGCGCCCCTTTGCATGCTGGGCAGGTCTGATGGATCATGTAGCTTTCTGTCCACTCCCGTATCTTGGAAGAGCTGGCATTTTTCCTTATTTCTTCTACATAAGGAACCGCTCCTGGAAAGGGTTGCGGGTAAAGTGTGTCGCGGCCTGAGTAAGTATAGCTGACGTTAAAGGTTCGGCTTCCGGATCCTTCCAGTAAAATTTTCATCGCCTCTTGTGGTATATCTCCGACAGGAGTATCAAGGGTGAAGTTAAACTCTCTTGCGATTGCTCTGATGACCTGCCAGAGGTTCCGCTTTCCGGATTTTCCGAATGGATCGAGGCCGCCTTCGTTAAGAGAGAGCGAGAGATCGGGGAGCATCAGTTCGCCCGAAAGCTGCATGATCTCTCCGAGGCCGTTGCACTCCGGGCATGCGCCATAAGGGGAGTTGAAGCTGAAGTGGTTCGGTGCGAGCGTATCAACCGGAACGGAGCCGTCTGAATAGGCATAGCGAGTGCTGAAGGTAAGCTCTTTCAGTTCACTTTCAAGCGGATCGCAGATAACTGATGATTTGTGCTCGGACATGCCGATGGCAAGGCTGATGGCTTGTTTCAGCCGTTCTTCGCCATCTGGAGCGATGATCAGGCGATCGACAACCAGTTCAATGGAGTGGCTTTTATAGCGTTCAATTTGCATGGATTTTTCCATTTCCCGGTATTTTCCGTCAATACGGACCCGGAGAAATCCTTTGAGCAACAGGCGTTCGAACAGTTCGCGGTAATGGCCTTTGCGTCCTGTTACAAGAGGAGAGAGTATCTGGACTTTTGTTCCATGCGGCAGAGAGAGAAGAGCTTCAAGGATCTTTTCTTCACTTTGCTGCTGCAGCATAGCGCCGGTTACAGGGTCGTAGCGTCTGCCAGCCTTGGCGTAGAGCAGCCGGATAAAATCATGAATTTCGGTAATGGTGCCAACCGTTGAACGGGGCGAGCGGTTCGTGCTTTTCTGGTCGATGGAAATGACCGGTGAGAGTCCCTCAATAAAGTCCACATCGGGGCGTTCAATGCTGCCGATATATTGTCGAGCATAAGGTGAGAGTGTTTCCATAAAGCGGCGCTGTCCTTCGGCATAAATGGTGTCAAAGGCAAGGCTGGATTTTCCCGAACCGGAGAGGCCGGTAATGACAACAAATTTGTTGCGCGGGATATCGAGAGAGATGTTTTTGAGGTTGTGTACCCTGGCTCCCCTGATGTTGATATGACTAAATTCCATGTGTATTTTCTATAAGCTTTTAGCTTCGAAGCCGTTAGCAGGTGGTGTTGCTCTTGTCCTGATATTCGTGCATGGTAACCTGCCTGATAAGAATGCTTAACTGAACAGCACAGTAATGGCTGCTTTTTTTGAAAAAAAACTTTGCGAAAAAAGTTTCTGTTTTATATTTGGCGGATTCGTCCGGTTGATGAAAAACGGGATGGACACTATTTCTTGATTATTATAACTCAACAGAGAAGCAAAAATTCAATATGGAAATTATTTATCAGAAGCAAGCTGAAAAAGG
>CAILXB010000016.1 GCA_903838025.1 uncultured Chlorobiaceae bacterium | reverse complement strand
ATTCAAGATCGGCGGCATTTTTGATGAGTGTTTCAGGGATAAACTTGCCGCCGAAAGAGCCGAAATGTCCAGACGAATCGGGCGCGGAATAATCAGAGGGCACCATGGAATGAAAAAAAAAGTTAAAAAATTCCCAACAGGATAGTTGCACGGCCTTGCAGCAACGGGCTTTTACAGAAAAAATCGGCCACACCCACAAATAAAAAATAACTTATATTTAAACACTTTGATAGGAGAATATTATAATACTGTAGCGGAGCATTACTGCCTTGAAGTTTATCAAGCAAAAAAATTCGTTCCTGACCCTTTTCTTCCTCTTCATGTCGGGTTTGCCTCTTCTTTGTGCGGCCGACATGCCAAAAGAGCAGAGCCAGAAGCTTACCGGGAAAGAGAGCGCAAAGGCCGATTCGCTGTCTGGAACAGGGGGGCTTAAAAGCACTATTTTCTTTACGGCCCGGGATTCGGTGGTCTACAATCTCGACAAACGGAACATGGAGTTGTGGGGCAAAGCAACCCTTGACCATGAAGGCACCACTGTCAAGGCGCCAAAAATTGTTATTGATCTTGATACTTCAAAGCTTCGAGCTTTCAGTACTGTTGATGCTTCCGGAAAAATCGTAGAACCTGCCCTTTTTACCGACAAGGCGGGAAGTTTTAGTGCTGAAACGATGAATTATGATTTCAAGAGCGGAAAGGGAGAGACTTCTCATATTTCCTCCTCTTCAAAGTCGATGATTTTCAGTGGAGAGCATGTGACGAGGCTTGAAAGTGGTGAGTTGATTATCAAGGATGGTACCTTGACGCCCTGCGATGACCCTGAGCCGCATACCTGGTTCACTTGTTCAAGTATGACCGTTCTTCCCGACAATAAAGTTTCAGCGACGTCGCTGATCATGTATGTCCATCCAGAAATTTTTTCAAGACGCCTGCCTGCCATACCGATTCTTGCGTTGCCCTCGATGGTTTTTCCGTTACAGGATGTCCGGGCGTCCGGTTTTCTCATGCCAAGTATGGGTTATGACCGTGAGCGGGGGTACGGTTTATCAAATCTCGGATATTTCTGGGCCATTGACGACTCCATGGATCTTCGCGTTGAGGGTGATCTCTCTCTGAATGGCAGTTGGCGCCTTGGTGAACGGTTTCGCTATGTGGCACCAACTCTTTTTACGGGTTTGATATCTGGTGAATACAAGCGCTACCCTTACGATACCGACTGGAATGCGAATATCGTTCACAATCAGGTTCTTGATTCCACAACACGCCTTGATGTCAATGCTCAGTTACAGGGTGCTCCGCATGGTTACAATCTGAGTTCCATAAACATGGAAACTGTGGTAACCCAGCAGTCGAATGCCCGTGCCTCTCTGGCGAAGAGCTTTAATGATGAGAACAGCATTGTGGCTCTTTTTTACAATCGTTCCGAAGAGTTGAACAGCCGTTATGCCACGCAGAGTGTTGGTGCATCGCTCTATCAGAACCGTATCTATCCCTTTCGTTCCGCTTTTTCCGGCGATGACTGGAGAGATGACTTTTCAGTAACCACTGGTGCCTCTTTTGCTACTGAGTTTGCCTCTTCTGATCGCCCTTCCACTTCCGGATATTCAGCAACTTTTAACGGAGAGGTGGGCTACTATCGTGAATTTGGTGCCAACTCTAAGGCTCTCTTTACGCAAGGGCTTCTCCTGCAGGGGAGAAAGCCTGATAATGGAAGTTATGATGACAGTTACAGCGGTACAAGCCTCCTCTTGCCATTGCGAATGCAATCAACCCTGTTCAGTCACTTTAATGTTAATCCAGGTGTGACCATTGTTCATTCGCTGCATCCGGATGGTGGAAATGAGGAGTTTTCAACCGCTGTTGTTTCTGTTGATGCAAGTACAAGGCTTTATGGTATCCTTGAGACTGGCTTTCTTGAAAATGCTCTTGGCCTGAAGGCGTTGCGCCATACCTTTATTCCCACAATCACCTACGCATGGAATCCGGCCTTTTCAGGCAGCGGGTATATTTACTCTCATCATGTTTATGACTGGCCCGGGCAAAACATGCTCAACCCAGGTATTCCCGAAGGTCAAAGCACGGTAGGTATTTCGCTGAAAAACCTGTTTCATGGCAAATTCAAGGGTTCATCTGCTCAGTCTGAATCGGGCGCTCTGGATGGCGATTCTTCACGGCAGTTGCTTTCATTGACGGTTTCGACAGCGTACAATGCTGAAGCAGCCTCCTATCATCTCTCACCTCTGATTGTTACTGCTGCAAGTACTGCTCTTTCGGAGAATCTACTTTTTAGTGCGGGCTCCATGTATGATTTTTATGGTTATGATTCGGTGACCGGCGCCAGGGTTAACCGCACCAACAGTCAGGAGGGTGATGAAGTGCTTCGTTTTGTCAAGGGGTTTCTCGACATGAGTGTCAGCTTTCAGGGTGGAACTGCCATTTCATCGTCCAGATCGCCCGTCATGATGAACACCCTTCAGACATTTTTCAACAACGGGGAGCTCAGCAACCTCGATGACGGCCTGCCTTGGGAGCTTCGGTTTTCTCTTTTTCTGCAATCCGACCGCACCAATCCTCTTGTGCCAGAGACAACAACATTGATGAATGCTGCGGCAAAAGCTGCGCTCTCAAAAAATTGGCAGATGGGGGTAAATTCCGGGTATGATTTTCACAATGGGACGCTGGTTTTACCGATGCTTCAACTTTCGCGCAATCTTCATTGTTGGCAGATGAGCGCCCAGTGGGTACCTTTTGGCCAGTTTCGGAGCTATGCTCTCGAAATTGGCCTGAAGGCGCCTGAGCTGAAAAATCTTCACATCAGGCAGGGAGCGATGTGGTAAGCTGGCGTACCGTTGGGGGTTCAACACGCTCAAGAATCCATGCTAACCGTTTGTTGAACTCTTCATGGGCATCGTGGTGGATGCAGTGTGATGCTTTCGGAATAATAAATGCCCCGGCCTGCGGCAGAAGTTGCTGAAATTCAGGTATTATTTTATGTGGCGGGAGTGCGCTGTCTTCCGCTCCCCAAACAAGATAAGCCGGGCCAGTGTAATCGCAGGGCTTTGCGATGTGGTCGAGCCTGAAATCAAGCGGTCTTTTTGAGGGTGAGAGGTAAGAAAACTGAGCACCCTGATCCTGGATTGGCTGGGTGAACTGGTTGATCAGCTTGTCGTCAACCTTGCTCTGATTATAGTACGTTGGCATGAGGCTTTGACCTACGGCCACAGGATTTGCAAAGGCGGCCAGAAGCATTTCGCCGATAAGAGGTGAGGCAACAAGACCGAAAAACAGATTGCTCATTCCATCCATCGTATCTCCAAACAAACCGGAGGGGTTGACGAGCACAAGTGCTTTTATTTTTTCAGGCTGATAGTGGGCAAAGTAGATAGCGCTTGCGGCACCCATTGAGTGACCGACAATAATGACCGAGTCAAGTTTTTTCAGGTAGAGAAACGTTTCAATCTGTGAAGCAAAGAGCTCAAGAGAGTAGCGTACGTTGGGTTTTTGTGATTTCCCGAATCCGATCAAATCCATGGCATAGATTTTGTGGTCGGGGGCAAATTCGGGGATATTCAAATCCCAGTGCTCAATCATCCCTCCGTAGCCATGAAGAAAAAGAATCGGAGTTTTTCCTTCATGATCTTCTCCGAACTCCTGCCAGCGAATTTTAGCCTCGTTTTGAGGGGCAAACTGCCACAGAAAATAGTGATCTTTTACAATGTCATTCATAATAAAAATCATTGATTGCGGATGATAAAACCGGACTGGAAAAGCAATATAGTTTTTTAGGAGAAGAGAAAATTAGGTTTTTATTGATAATAGGGTTAAAATAGTCCTGTTTAACAAAATTTAATCTTATGCTTCAGGTCTCCAGAAAATTTGAGTATGGGCTCCATGCGGTTACCTATCTGGCAACCAAGGGCCTTGGTCGGGTGGTAACAGTCAAGGAGATGGCCGATGAGTTGGGCTTTTCTCAAGAGTTTCTTTCCAAGGCGATGCAGAGTCTCAAAAGGGCTGGTATTGCCGCCTCTGTTCAGGGAGTAAAAGGGGGATACATGCTTGGCAAATCGACTGATGCAATTACCGTTGCCGATATTGCCATTGCCATTGAGGGAGAGCCGCATTTGGTACGGTGTGGAGTGAAGGCTGATCGCTGTGAAATTTTTTCATCATGTCATCACAGGGGTTACATGAATACCCTTCAGCACAAAATACAGGTGCTTCTGGCGGCGACTACCATCCACTCTCTTTTAAAAGAGGTTGCGGGGTGAGCGTTTAGTGTACCAAAAAGTTTTTTCCCTGAGCATCCCGGCCTTCGTTTCTTATCTTTGCCTCTCAGCGTGACTTTTTTTTGCATGAAACCAGATGACATTACACTATGACCACTCATAGACTCAAAAATTCAGCCGTTGCTGAAACGAGTCTGCCTGATATCGTCCTTAAAGGCATTAACACCCACAATCTCCGAAATATTTCGGTTTCGATTCCCCGCAACAAGTTTGTGGTCTTTACCGGAGTGAGCGGATCGGGTAAATCAAGTCTCGCCTTCGATACTCTCTACGCAGAAGGTCACCGTCGCTATGTTGAATCTCTTTCTGCCTACGTGCGCCAGTTTCTTGAGCGTATGCCGAGGCCGGATATTGAAAGTGTGGAAGGAATTGCTCCGGCTATAGCCATTGAGCAGAAACCCATTCCAAAAAATCCCCGATCAACGGTTGGTACTGTGTCGGAAATTTATGACTATCTCCGCCTGCTCTATGCCCGCATCGGTAAAATCTACTCTCGCGACACCAATGAGCTTGTGTTGCGCCATACTCCCGATGATGTAAGCCTTCAGGCCGGTTTTTTTGACGAGGGCACAAAATTTTATGCGGGCTTCTTTTTTCCCGCCCATGAGGATGCTGGCCACCATACCTGTTCGGTAGAGGATGAAATTGCAAACCTTCTGAAAAAGGGCTTTTTCAGGGTAGTTGCGGGGGAAGAGATTTTGGACCTCAACCAGGAGGCCGCCTGCAAGCGAGTGGTTGACATGGCAAATGCCGAGCGTACAACGCTTCTTGTGCTGGTCGACCGTTTTGTGGCACGTGATGATGAAAAAGTGTTCAGCCGCGTTTCACAGGCTGCCGAAAGCTGTTTCAATGAATCGGGAGGGTATGCCGTTTTGAAGGTTGTGGGCGGCAAAACCTACCTCTTCAGCGACCGGCTTGAACTGAACGGTATTGAATATCAGGAGCCTTCTCCCCAACTGTTTGCCTTCAACTCTCCTATCGGCGCCTGTACGACCTGCCAGGGGTTTGGACGTATTGCCGGTATTGATGAGGATGCCGTGGTGCCCGACAAGTCGCTCTCGATCGAAGAGGGGGCCATTGCCTGCTGGAATTCAGAAAAGTACCGATGGAATCTTCAGGCTCTGCTTGAATTTGCCGATGTTCTTGGTATTCCTGCAGACGTGCCTTATGAAAAGCTCTCTTTCAAGCAGAAGGAGATTATCTGGAAGGGGACTTCGGATGGCCGTTATGAGGGTATCTGGCCCTTTTTTGCTGAAATAGAGAAGGATGCCGGGTACAAGATGCACTACCGGGTCTTTTTGAGCCGGTACCGTGGTTATGCAACCTGTCCTGATTGCGAAGGGAGCCGCCTTAATCCAGATGCGCGATTGGTGAGGGTTTCGGGTCGCCATATAAGCGAGGTTGCGCGCATGAACATTGCTGATGCTTCCGACTTTTTCCGCAACCTCAACATTTCGCCTTTTGACCGGAAGGTGGCCGAAGTGGTGCTGCAGGAGATCATCAAGAGGCTCGGTTATCTGCTTGATGTGGGATTGAACTACCTCACCCTCGACCGTCTGACTCATACCCTGAGCGGAGGAGAGTTTCAGCGCATCAATCTTTCGACTTCCCTTGGTTCTCCGCTTGTGGGGGCTATCTATATTCTTGATGAGCCGAGCATCGGGCTGCATCAGAGCGACTCTGCACGCCTCATTACACTGCTCAGAAAGCTGCGCGACCTTGGCAATACCGTTGTTGTTGTTGAGCATGACCGCGAAATTATTGAGGCTGCTGATGAGGTGATTGATCTCGGTCCTTTTGCCGGGCGTCTTGGTGGCGAGGTGGTTTTTCATGGTTCGGTGGCGGCTATGAAAGAGTCGGGCACCTCACTGACCGCCCAGTACCTCAATGGAATAAAACGCATAGCGGTACCCGCCGTGCGCCGAACGGTCGATTTCAGCTCCTGCATTGAAATTACCGGCGCCATGCAGAACAACCTGAAAAATATTGATGTCCGCTTTCCCCTTGGTGTCATGACCTGCGTGACGGGCGTGAGTGGCTCAGGCAAGTCCACTCTGGTCAATGATATCCTCAACAAGGGGATCATGAAGGAGAAGGTTGGCTTGAAGGAGAAGGTTGGCACCCACCGCTCGATTTCGGGCGGATGGCTGGTTGACCGCGTGGAGCATGTCGATCAGTCGCCCATCGGAAAATCGAGCCGCAGTAACCCTGTTACTTACTTGAAGATATTTGACGACATTCGCACTCTTTTTGCGCAAACAAAAGATGCGCGGCAAAGGGGGCTCAAGGCAGGGTATTTCTCTTTCAACATTCCCGGCGGTCGTTGTGAAACCTGTGCCGGAGAGGGGAGTGTCCACATTGAAATGCAGTTCCTTGCCGACATAGAGGCCGTCTGTGAGGATTGCAACGGTCTTCGCTATAAGGCCGAGACTCTCGAAGTGAAGTACAACGGGCTCTCCATCGCTGAGGTGCTTGCCTTGACGGTGGAGGAGGCTATCACCTTTTTCAGCAAAGAGAAGGTGATTGCCCGAAAACTTCTGGTACTTGATGAAGTGGGGCTTGGCTACATCAAGCTTGGCCAATCCTCAAGCACCCTTTCTGGCGGAGAGGCACAGCGGCTGAAGCTGGCGAGTTTTATTGCCCATGCCGATACGGCGCATACTCTTTTTATTTTTGACGAGCCGACAACCGGTCTTCATTTTGAAGATATCAACAAGCTGATCTGTTGTTTTGAAAAACTTCTTGAGCAGAAGAACACCCTTGTGATTATTGAGCACAACCCCGATATCATCATGCAAGCCGATTGGGTTATTGACCTCGGACCGGGTGCGGGCGACAAAGGAGGCTCTCTTGTTGCTGAGGGAACACCGGAGGAGATCGCACTAAGAACGGACTCCTTGACTGGTCGCTATCTCCAGCCTTCGCTCGAACGTTGACGGGGGTCTTTACCTCCCGTTAACTTTTTGCCGGATCGTCTTCAAGTGCGCCGCCATGCAGCCGGATATGCGGATAGTGTGCGGCGGTGCGCTCTACCCAAACCGACTCTCCCTTGCTGAACTCGCTCTCGTTTTCAGTGACCGAGAGGCGGTTTTTAGCCAAGGCGACGATTTCCTGTAAAAGAAGAGCGAACTGCCGCTCTTCTGCGGTAGCCGTATTGTCGCGCATTTTTGACGTTAGGCTTTGCAGCTTTTCCAGTGCGACTTTACCGATGGTGCTGTACAAGATTGGAGGTGTCATGATAAAGAAATTTTTTGGAAGGAAGTGTAATTTTGTTATTATTGACTGTTCCGTTAGCACTCGACCTCTTTGAGTGCTAACGGCATAAAACCTTTATTTAAGTCAATAGTATCTTACTATTAAATCTAAAACCCAAACAAGAGAAAACAATGAACTTGAAACCCTTATCTGATCGAGTTATTGTTAAGCCTGCAGCGGCGGAAGAAAAAACCAAAGGCGGCCTTTACATTCCTGATACCGGAAAAGAAAAGCCGCAGTATGGT
>CAILXB010000015.1 GCA_903838025.1 uncultured Chlorobiaceae bacterium | reverse complement strand
CTCATGTACGAACTGGCGGAGATGCTTCGCGAAATTGCCGGTATGGCGGCCGTCACGCTGCAACCGGCTGCTGGTGCCCATGGAGAGCTGACCGGCATTCTGTTGATCAAGAAATATCACGAGGCACAGGGAGGAGCAAAACGGCACAAGCTGCTGGTGGTTGACTCGGCACACGGCACCAACCCCGCTTCAGCCGCGCTGGCGGGCTATGAAATTATCTCCGTCAAGGGCAATGCCGACGGGCGCACCGATTTGGAGGATCTTCGCCAAAAACTGGATAGCGATGTGGCCGCGCTGATGCTGACCAACCCCAATACCATCGGCCTTTTTGAAAAGGATATTCAGCAGATGGCCAAAATGGTGCACGACAACGGCAGCCTGCTCTACATGGATGGTGCCAACATGAACGCCCTTCTCGGCATCACCCGCCCCGGCGACATGGGCTTTGATGTGATGCACTACAACCTCCACAAAACATTTTCAGCTCCCCATGGCGGCGGCGGCCCAGGCAGCGGACCGGTCGGCGTCAGTGAAAAACTGGTGCCTTACCTGCCGGTTCCGATTATCGAGAAAAAGGGAACAATTTATACACTCTCCTATGACCGCCCGGAGAGCATCGGCAGGATGATGAACTTCTATGGCAACTTTGCCGTGCTGGTGAGGGCCTACACCTACATACGGATGCTCGGCCCCGACGGCCTGCGCCGTGTCTCGGAAAATGCCATCATCAACGCCAACTACCTGCTCAGCCTGCTGCTCGAAAGCTACGACCTGCCCTACCCGAAACCGGTCATGCACGAGTTCTGCCTTTCGGGAGACCGGCAGAAAAAAGCACATGGTGTCAGAACGCTCGATATTGCAAAACGGCTGCTCGACTACGGCTTTCATGCTCCAACCATCTACTTCCCGCTCATTGTCAGCGAAGCGCTGATGATTGAGCCGACCGAGACCGAGTCAAAAGAGACGCTTGACGTGTTCGCCGAAGCGCTGCTCAGCATTGCCCGTGAGGCTGAAACAACGCCGGAGGTTGTGCTGGCGGCTCCGGTGACAACGCCGGTCAAACGACTTGATGAAGCAATGGCCTCAAGGCAGCTCAACATCTGCTGTTCATGATGATGGGAAGAGCCCGGCTGCTGCTCCTCTCACTTTTTCTCCTCCTGTTCTCTCTGCCCGGACTGGCTCATGCAAAACCGGGCACAGAAAAGTGGTGCGCGCAGCAGATCTTCAACCGCAAGGATTCCCGCATTGAAGAGCAACTGCAGGGCATGACCCTGCCGGAAAAGGTGGGGCAGATGTTGATCGCACAAATTGAGCCGCACACGATCCACCAGCAGCACAAAGAGTACCATCTTCTGAGCCGACTGGTGCAGGAGGGCAAGGTTGGAGGCATCATGCTGCTCAAGGGCGATGCGCTCACCGCCGCGACGTATATCAACCATTTTCAGTCGATTGCGCCCCATCCTCTTCTGATAAGCTCGGATATGGAGCGGGGGGTGGCCATGCGCCTCAGCGGGGCTACCGAGTTTCCGCCGAATATGGCTGTTGCTGCCACGCAGGATCCGGAGCTTGCCGAGGAGATGGCGGAGGCAATTGCCGAAGAGGCGACCATGATCGGGATGCAGCAGAACTATGCCCCGACGGTTGACTTGAACATCAATCCACTCAACCCGGTCATCAACACCCGCTCATTCGGCGACAGCGTACCGCAGACCATCGCCATGTCGAACGCCATCATCAAGGGGCTCCAGTCGAACGGTATCATTGCAACGGCAAAGCACTTCCCCGGCCACGGTGACGTTTCGGTTGACAGCCATTTTTTACTGCCGGTGCTCAAGGCGGACCGAACACAGCTTGATGCCTATGAGCTGCAACCCTTCAGGGCGGCTATTGAACGGGGTGTCATCAGCGTCATGGTGGGTCACCTCGCCGTACCGAAACTGACCGGCAGCATGGAGCCAGCCTCCCTTTCGAAACTCATTGTGACCGAACTGCTCCGTAAAGAGCTTGG
>CAILXB010000014.1 GCA_903838025.1 uncultured Chlorobiaceae bacterium | reverse complement strand
GGCGGCATGGTCAAGGCGATTGAACAGGGGCTCCCCAAGCTCCAGATCGAAGAGGCCGCAACCCGCAAACAGGCCCGAATCGACAGCGGCAAGGAGATCATTGTCGGCGTCAATGGCTACAGAACCAGCAGTAAAACCGATATTGAACTGCTCGAAGTCGATAACACCCTGGTGCTCGATCAACAGCTCCGCCGACTTGCTACCATCAAGGCAGAACGCGACAGCGAGGCGTGCGCTCTTGCACTCAAGGCCATCGAAGAGAGTGCCGCATCCGGAGAGGGCAACCTGCTTGAACTGGCCGTCGATGCCGCACGAAAAAGAGCAACCCTCGGCGAGATCTCGTCAGCCTGCGAAAAAACTTTCGGACGCTACCGCGCCATCACCCGGCTCAACAGCAGTATCTACATGTCACAGATGCATGACAACCCGCTCTTCCAGGAGGCGCAGCAACTGGCCGACCGCTTTGCCACGCTTGACGGCCGCCGCCCGAGAATCATGGTCTCAAAGGTCGGGCAGGATGGCCACGACCGTGGAGCAAAGGTCATTGCCGCAGGCTTTGCCGATGTCGGTTTTGACGTCGATATCAGTCCTCTTTTCCAGACCCCCGAAGAGGTGGTGCAGCAGGCGCTCGACAACGATGTACACCTGATCGGCATCTCAAGCCTTGCCGCAGGCCACAAAACCCTTGTGCCAAAAATTGTCGAAGAGTTGAAAGCACACGGCCGGGAAGATATTCTTGTCATCGCAGGCGGCATCATCCCCGAAAAAGATCACGCATTCCTCTATGAAAAAGGGGTTGCCGCCATTTTTGGTCCAGGAACCATCATTGCCGAAGCGGCCATCAATATTCTCAAGCTTCTCCTTGCCCGTTTTGCGTAATGACGAACCATAACCTCACGCCCCGTTACGATCCCGATGTCAATACCATTGTCAGCGGGATCATGAAGGGAGAACGACACATCCTGAGTCGCGCCATAACGCTGATAGAGTCGCAACGACGGGAAGATGAACAAAAAGCGCACGAAATTCTCGACCGCTGCCTCGCAAAAAAAAACGAAGCCATCCGCATCGGCATAACCGGCTCACCAGGAGCAGGCAAAAGCACCTTTATCGAAGCACTTGGCGAGGAGATCATCAACCAGGGATTACGGCTCGCTGTTCTGGCAATAGACCCAAGCAGCAAGCAGTCGAGAGGGAGCATTCTTGGTGACAAGGCACGCATGGAGAGGCTTGCAGGAAGAAAAGAGGCATTTATTCGTCCAACCGCTTCCTCCGGCTGCCTTGGGGGCACCTCACCAAAAACCCACGAAGCCATTCTGCTCTGCGAAGCGGCTGGATATGACGTCATTATGGTTGAAACTGTCGGTGTCGGGCAGTCAGAAGTGGCCGTCGATACCATGGTCGACTTTATTCTGCTCCTCATGCTGCCCGGCTCAGGCGACGAACTTCAGGGAATCAAACGGGGTATCATGGAAATTGCCGACGCCGTCGCCATCACCAAAACCGACGGCGACCAGGCAGGCATAGCAGCAATCTCAAGAGCTGAATTCGAAGCGGCTCTCCGGATGCTACCGGCAAAACATCCCTTCTGGAAACCAGAGGTCTTCCTCACCTCCGCCATCACCGGCACCGGTATCACGGAGGTTTGGCGGAACATCTCAGCCTATTTTGCCCTGATGCGCAAAAACAACACTCTTGAAAAAGTGCGCCACCAGCAACTCAAAAGCCTGCTCTACACCCTTCTCGAAGAACGACTCAAAAGAGAGTTCTTCTCCAACGCCGAAGTCAATAACTCAAAAGAGAGCATTGAGAGGCAAGTTCTGTCAGGAGAATTGAGCCCCTTCAGTGGCGCAAATGCCCTGATGGAAGCCTTCATTCATCGCCGATAAACTCCTTCTCCTCACTCTTGACAATCAGCACCGGACAATTGGCCTTGCGCACAACCGTCTCGGCAACACTGCCCATGATAAGGCGACTCAGCCCTTTTTTGCCATGTGAACCCATAATAACCAGATTGACATCAAGCGCATCGGCTTTATCAAGAATCACATCAGAAGGACTGCCAAACTCGATGGAGCACTCAGCCTTGAGGCCAGCCTTGAGAAGCTCCTCAAGAATGACCTTGAGATCCTCTGCAGCAGCCTTTTCCAGATCCTCTTCAAGCGGCACGTAATTGAGCGTAATATCAACAGCCATAGGCCTTGGCTCCACAACATTCAAAAGATGGATCGAGGCCCCCATACCCGCAGCAAACTCCTTCGCATACTGCACCGACTTGCGAGATGCATCTGAAAAGTCGACGGGACAAAGAATTGTATGAATCTTGAACATGATCGGAATGATTTAAGTTGTCTGGGAAGATGAGGGTGGCCTGTTTTCAAAGAAGGGTCTGAACAGGTCGATTGGTATTGGAAAAACCGTGGTAGAATTGTTCTCAGCAGCAATATCCTTCAGCGTCTGCAAATAACGAAGCTGCAAAGCCGCAGGAGAGGCGGAAATAATGGTTGCTGCATCAGCAAGCCGTTGTGCCGCCTGAAACTCCCCTTCGGCATTGATAATTGCCGAACGGCGTTCACGCTCAGCTTCAGCCTGCTTGGCCATTGCACGGCGCATCCCTTCAGGAAGATCAATCTCCTTTACCTCCACCTTACTCACCTTGACACCCCACGGAGCAGTGTCTTTGTCGAGAATAGTCTGAATCCTGTCATTGATTTCATCGCGCTCCGCAAGCAGATTATCAAGCTCCCCCTGACCGCACACGCTGCGAAGCGTCGTCTGTGCAAGCTGGGAGGTTGCAAAATGAAAATCAGCAACGTCAACAATTGCCTTGATTGCATCAAGCACACGGAAATAGACCACCGCACTCACCTTCACCGAAACGTTATCGCGGGTAATAATATCCTGGGGAGGAACATCAAGCGTCACCGTACGAAGATCAACCTTGACCATCTTGTCAATCCCCGGAATCAGGATAATAAGCCCCGGCCCTTTTGCCCCAATAATGCGGCCCAGACGAAAAACAACACCCCGCTCGTACTCCCTGAGAATCTTGACCGACGAAATCAAAAACGCAGCAAGAATCAACAGCACCGTCATCATATTGAACTCAAGCATAACATCACCCTCCTTTTCTGACCGTTACCCAAAAAGCTACTACGGCCCTATATTACACAAAAACAGTGTAATAATCACGTTCAGCCCGGTTTCTACAAAAAAAAACAATACTGTCCTCCTCTTTAAAACATCGAATGCTCACCAAGCTCCTGCCCGGCCATCCCGTCTTTGATCACCCGCCTGAAAAAATCGCGCAAAGTATCGCTGCCGTAAGAGGGCGTCATATCGGCATTATATTTTCCCGTCTCTGGATCAAGCACCAGCATCGACTCCGAGCAGTAATACTTGCCGATACGAGCAAATTCAGCCTTGTCCTGTAACTTTGGAAAAAACTTGGCGAGCGAGGTCAAAACAGGAATAATCACATCAAACATCTGAACAGGCATTTTTTTAAACTTCGGCGGACTGCCAAGAAGCTCAAAAAGCATTATCCCCTGCTCCCTGGGCGAAATCGCTCTTCCCGGCCCACCAACAGGTAATATTGCATTCTGCATTGCGGGATTTTGCAGACAATCAGCCATAAAACGGGCCAAATCCGATTCGCTGATCGGCTTGCAGGAGGTCAAGTCGCCATCACCAAACATGACATAGGGCTTCCCCTTTTTCACGGACGCCACTTGACCAGCAATTGACTTGAAAAAAGCGGTCGGGCGAACAATTGACCATATAAGCCCCGACTCCTTCAACTCCTCCTCAAATTTCAACTTTGCTCTCTGGAATTCAAGCAACGGCTTCTGAACACAAATGGCCGAAAGCAGCACAAAATGGGTCGCACCAGCCGCCTTACCTGCATCAAGCGCATTGCGTGTTGCCTGATAATCAATATTCCACGAATCCGCTATCCCCCCGTTGCGGGAAGTGAGGCAAGAGACCACCGCATCAAAATGCTCGTCGCGGGTACCTCTCGTCATCAACGAATCCAGACTGCCGACATCGCCAAAACGCACCTCGGAACCCTTCAATTGAGCGCGAGTCTCCCCCGCCCCGGTCATTGAGCCAATGCCTGAGTGCTCACGGGCAAAACTCACTACATCATATCCTCTGGCAACAAGTTCACGGACAACAAATTTGCCGATGTAGCCAGTAGCTCCAACAACGAAAACGCGTTTAAGCTCCCTTGCAGGAGAGGGCGAAGAAATATTCACAGTTCAACAGTAGTTACAAAATTTCAATACAGAAAAACACCGCAAACCCCGCTCTCCTTCTCATCAGGAGAGCAACAACAGGCAGCGCGGCCCCCGCTATCAATAACCTAAAATAAGGCATATTCTCTGTTTATCAAATCTCTGCGCCACAAGAGGCACCTCCAGACAGTGAACCGCCTCTGGTTACACCGGGCCGTACAAACATCAAGGCTTCATTGAAAGAGCTAAAACATAACAATATAGCCATCCCGCAGAGAGCGAAAAAACAGCCGTCAATTGACGTTGCTCTTCTTCAAAAAAAACAGCCGCAACAGGATGAGAGTTCAACAACGAGCACAAAAATCCGGAATCACTGTCGTCCCTCTTTCAAATCTCATTAGCGGAATACGAAAAAGTATCTCCAACCACACCGAAAGCTCAATGCCCGATTGACGCACACCGATTCAGCCCTGCATTATTATTTAAAAACTGAAGCACTTTTTCTTTGAACAATTATATTATATTTACCGTGATAACTGCATGAAGGAAAAATCAGCAACCGTTCACTCATGCACTGGCGGCGGAAGAACCTCGACCGTAATTTTGCAAGCACAACTTCCATTATCACCTAAAACACATACGACTATGGCAAACGAAAACAACGGCGTCTTTACCAATCTCCTTGTTGCAATCGGCGCTCCAATCCAGAATGTAGCTGACGCAGTAACCGACACCGTCGGCAGTGGACTTTCAGCAGCAAATTCGATCGCACAGTCTGGCCTCAACCTCGCTGGAACAGTCGCCACCAGCTCGGTCAACACCGCCACCCAGTTCCTCGAAGGCGTATCAACTGCGGTTACAGCAGCCATCACATCAGCCATCACCCCGAAAAAGTAAACTGCGGGCAGCCCTCATTAATAACGCCACCTTGTGCCGGTTGAGTCAAGGTGGCGTTATTTTGTTGAACGGGGCAAAGGAGCCAACCCAAGCTCTTTGAGAAATTGGTTGTGTTTGTTGGTGGCGTTGACAATTCGCTCTTCAATGTTGACCAGGTCAGCGTGCAGTGCCGTGAGGTCGATTTCCT
>CAILXB010000013.1 GCA_903838025.1 uncultured Chlorobiaceae bacterium | reverse complement strand
CCAAGGGCACGCTCAATAGCCCTGAAACAGGCATCTACAGGGCCATCACCGGTTGCGGACTCTTCAAAGAGCTGCTCCTTGTGCCGGATCCTGATGGTTGCGGTCGGAATTGAAGCGGTTCCGCTGTTGATGTGGAGGTAATCGAGCTCATAGGCGTTTTTCGGTTTGCTCCGTTCATCGCCCATCAGTACCCTCAGGTCGTCGTCATAGACCTCTTTCTTTTTATCGGCAACCTCAACAAAGCGCTTGTAGACCGCTTCGAGTTCGGTATCGTCAAGGTTGTAGCCGAGCGTGAAGAGGCGCGACTTGAGGCCGTGCTTGCCGGAATGGCGGCCCAGCACAATGCTCGTTTGCGGCACACCGACCGATTCCGGCGTCATCACCTCGTAGGTCTGCCGGTTTTTCAGCATCCCGTCCTGGTGAATGCCCGACTCGTGCGAGAAGGCGTTGTCGCCCACAATGGCCTTGTTCGGCTGGATAATGATGCCGGTAAAGGTCGAGACCATGCGGCTCGTATTGTAAATTTCTTCGGTGACAATGCCGGTGTAGAAGTTGTGCAGGTCGCTGCGCACCTTGAGCGCCATCACAATCTCTTCGAGCGAAGCGTTTCCGGCCCGCTCTCCAATGCCGTTGATGGAGCACTCTGCCTGACGGGCACCATGTTCAAGTGCGCTGAGTGTGTTGGCCACCGCAAGACCGAGGTCGTTATGGCAGTGGACGCTGATGATGGCCTGGTCGATGTTCTTGACGCGGCTCCGCAGATCGGCGATTTTGCGGCCAAACTCTGAGGGCCAGGTATAGCCCGTCGTATCAGGAATATTGACCGTTGTTGCACCTGCCGCAATAACCGCCTCAATGATTTCAGCAAGGAAACCCTGATCGGTGCGCCCTGCATCTTCAGCCGAAAATTCGATATCGGGTGTGAATGTTTTGGCAAAGGCAACGGCGTTGACGGCCATCTTGAGCACCGTTTGCCGCTTCTCCTGCAAGCTCACGCCGTAACGGTCGCTGCCGAATTTTCCGGTAATATGGATATCGGAGGTGCCGATGAAGGTGTGGATGCGGGGTTTGCGAGCCTGCTGCAGCGCCTTCCAGGATGCGGTGATGTCATTCTCCACCGCCCGAGCCAGTGCCGCCACAACCGCCCTCGATTCGCCGCTTATCCGCTGAACCGCTTCGAGCTGCAAAGGTGACGAAGCCGGAAAACCGGCCTCAATCACATCTACTCCAAGCTTTTCGAGCTGACGGGCAATCTCCACCTTTTCCTGCACATTGAGCGACGCCCCGGGGGACTGTTCTCCATCGCGCAAGGTTGTATCAAATACTATAATCTTCTCTTTTTCTGCCATCGCTGCCTTTGTTATGATCAGGCACCGAGATGCCTGACAATTGCTTCTGTCATCTCTGTCGTTGAAATTGTCTTCTCTCCCGGATTGGCAATGTCGGCTGTCCTCAATCCAGTAGCAAGGGTCGCCTCAATGGCCTGCTCGATTTCACGGGCAATATCCGGCAAATTAAAGCTGTGTTCGAACATCATGGCAACCGATGCAATGGTGGCAATCGGGTTGGCCTTGTTCTGACCAGCAATATCCGGCGCACTTCCGTGGATCGGTTCGTAGAGTGCATGTTTGGTGCCGATGCTTGCTGACGGGAGCATACCGAGACTACCGGTAATCATCCCTGCGATGTCACTCAGAATGTCGCCAAAGAGGTTGCCCGTTACAATAACATCAAACTGTTTCGGGTTACGGACAATCTGCATTGCCGCATTATCGACATACATATCGCTCAGCTCCACATCTGCGAACTCCTTGTGCAGTTCATGCACCACATTGCGCCAGAACTGCGAAACCTCAAGCACATTGGCCTTGTCGATGGAGATCACCTTGCCCTTCCGTTTCCGGGCCGCTTCAAAAGCGAGGCGGGCAATGCGCTCAACCTCATAGCGCTCATAGACCATGGTGTTCCACCCCTTATTTTCATCGAAGCCGCGCGGCTGGCCGAAATAGATGCCACCGGTAAGCTCCCTGAAAACGAGAAAATCGGTACCGCGAACCACATCCGCCTTGAGCGATGATGCGTCAAGCAGTGCGTCATAGACCTTTGCAGGCCGGAGGTTGGCAAAAAGCTCAAGCTCCTTGCGGATTTTGAGCAGCGCCGCTTCCGGCTTGTGCGCGTGTGGCAAACTCTCCCATTTCGGGCCGCCAACGGCTCCAAGCAGCACGGCGTCACACTTCCGGCAGGCATCAAGCGTCGCCTGCGTGAGCATTTCGCCATGCAGTTCATAAGAAGCACCGCCAAAGGGATGCTCCTCAATCAAAACTTCAAAACCATGTTTTTTGGAGAGCTGCTCCAGTACCGCAACAGCTCCTGCAACCACCTCCGGGCCTATACCATCGCCCGGTATTGAAACAATCTTGTACATGCGTTGTTTGGAAGAAATTATTTTTTGATCAGCCAGCTCATCATGTTGCGAAGTTTTGCACCAACCGTTTCAATTGAATGGCCGCTGTTCTCTTCACGAAGTTTGCTCAGGTTCTTGTAGCCGCCATTGCACTCATCAATAAACTCTTTGGCAAAACGACCATCCTGAACCTCTTCCAGAATCTTCTTCATCTCAGCCTTGACCGCCGCAGTGATAAGGCGCGGTCCGCGGGTCATGCCGCCATACTCAGCCGTATCGCT
>CAILXB010000012.1 GCA_903838025.1 uncultured Chlorobiaceae bacterium | reverse complement strand
TAGCGCTCGCCACTATATTTCTCGTAATATTTCATTCTTTTGATCTGCTCAAGTGGCTCCCCGTCAGTCACCTTGAATTCAAAAAGAAAGATTTTCCCCCCGACCTTCAGAGTCAGGTCAATTCTCCCCTTGTTGCTCACATCCTCGGCAATGATATCAACCCCGATACTAGCAAAACAGGCATAGAGCACGCTGGCGTAAAAGCCCTCGTAACGCTCAATATCGTTGTTGGTGTAATTATTATAGGCTATGCTTGCAAAAAGGCGTTTGATAACGGGCTCCAGACCTGCAATATCTCCAGTATTCATAAGAGCAAGCAGCTCACGGCGAATGGGCTCATTTTCCGAAACGCTGGTCACCGATTGCAGAATATAATCGTTGAAACTCATCTGCACCTCCATGTTGGGAAATCCCAACTCATAGCCAAATCTCACATCCAACGGAAGCTGGCGCTTGATGGTCAAGTAACCTGCCTGAAACAGAATGGTCTCCAGATTGAGATTCTCAAGGTCAAAGCTGTTAACCAGAGACTCATTAACCTGTAATCCATTAAATTTGGGGATAAAATAGCTGTTCTTTTTGATGAGTTCAACCAGAAATCTTGGTGTTCCAGTCTCGAACCAATAGTTCTTAAACGCACGCTGGTTCCTGATAAAGAGTAGAATATCGAACGGGTTATACACCTTATCACCCAAAAAATTATACCCATTGTACCAGCGTTTTACCTGCTCCATATCCACGCCTTCGAGATAGGGTGCAAAGGTGGTCTCCAGATCAAGCTGAGTGTAACCACAGACATTGCCAAAGTCAGGGTTGAGGCTGATATCCTCAAGATTGTTCAGACCGCTGAAGAGCGACACTTTGGAGAATTTGCTCACCCCGGTGAGAAACACAAAGCGCAGATATTCGTCGTTCTCCTTGATTTTTGTGTAGAAGTCACGCATTCCATCCCGAATGACCAGAGCTTCGGGAATGTTCTCAATATTGTCAAGAATCGGCTTGTCATACTCATCAATCAGAATAACAACCTTCTGGTGATATTTCTCATAAGCTTTCTCGATTAATTCTGCGAAGAAGTGTTGTGCCCTGGCTCTGTTTTCACACTCCAGCCCAAGTCGCTTCTCATTGGATTTGAGTAGGTACAACAAATCCTCCTCCAGATCAGCTTTCGAATGGATTCCGCCACTGAAACTTATTTTGATGACTGGATACGTTACCTCCCAGTTCCACTGCTCCTCAATCAGCAGCCCACGAAACAACTCCCGCTTCCCCTCAAAAATATCTTTCAGCGTATCAAGGAAGAGGCTTTTGCCGAATCGCCGGGGCCGCGACAGAAAAACGTATTCATATTTCTCAATAAGACTGCGGGCAATCTCCGTTTTGTCGATGTAGAGATAATCACCCTCAATTATTTTACTGAACGTCTGTATGCCTACGGGCAGCTTTTTCATCGTCAACGTCAATTATACTTGTTAGCTTATCATCGGCACCCCACTACAACTCCACACTTTTTTTACTACACATAAACCTGCAAAATACTTGCCAACAGATCTCTTGGGTCTGTAATCCTCGTCACTCTCCCTGCCTTTATGTCCTCCCTGCCCCGTTCAATAGCTTCAAGAACTTTGGGATTGGAGAAATACTTGTCTGTGTCGCTGATTTTTTTTGCCGGAACAATCTCATAGGTCTCGGTTTTACCACACTGAACAATCACCCGTTCCTTGTGATCAGGAATGACCACTTGGCACCAAGGCTCTTCACGCCGAAGAATGATATGACTGCCATGTTGACGTTTGGGCAAAAAACCAACCTTACCCAGAGCTTTGACCAACTCCCTGCCAGAAAGCCTTGGTAGTTGGCTCATACCGCAACAAGCATCGTTTGAAAAGATTCTTCTGGAACGGGCAATCCATCTTCCTGCAAAACCAAGATGTAGGCCTGAATCGCTTCCCGAATAGTAACAATTGCCTCTTCTCTTGAACTCCCTTGGGAGATACAACCCGGGAGGCTTGGACATTCTGCAATCCAATACCCATCTTCACCTGGATAAATTACAGCTTCTCTCATTCTTACGGCCCCTTTTACTGAAAAAAATTATACGGCTAAACTTAACTTTAATAATCCATGATAGCCACAAAAATCGAAATTTTGAGTAAAAAATGGAACTGCTCATGACTGTGGTCAGGTAGAAAATTCCGTTATCACAAATGAAGCCATTTGCAAAAGACTCATAACCGACGAACAACAGCACTGAACGGTCTAAAAAAACAGACAGCAAAACCGGGTCTTGGTAGAATCGAGAACCAAGGCTATCCTCTGACGGACTGATTCGTTGTGCTGCGTTCTGGCATCTTATTCTGGGCTCCAGGTCGCAATCTGGTGACGGATGCACCGTTCTATCTCGCGCTTCCACGCCGGGGCTTCATGGTGCGGACGCAATGCGCCGCAATGGTCAAGCAACTCACGAATCAAGCGAACATCAACGCGATTCGTTGTAAACAAGGCTTCAAAGATCTCCTTGAATTGAATAAGTGTAAAGGGAATAATGTCTAACCGCATCTTGTCATCCGAGCGTGTGAACCAGATCCCGATACGAAAGGTCTCGGCCGTATTTGAGTCTATACGGTTTGCAATAAACAATCCATAAACAGGCTTACCGGATTGCTCGTGATAACGAAGAACAAGATCTGCCACATGGCGACGTACGGATTCGCCCTCAACTGCTTCCTGCCGTGAATAGTCTGTCAACGTAACCTCCACAACGATCACAAAATCACTGAATTCAAAAATCAAATCCGGGCCGCCACCTGGAGCCGTGCCAACAGGCAAAAAATCCTGGTCGATTTTGAAACGCCTTGCCTCATACGGTTTGTTGTTCAGGCTGTTGATAGCCAAAAACGCTCTCCAAAGAACCCATTCAAAATATGCAGGTGATTCTGATTGTGGCACCACAATCTCCTCTCCATTCGCAAGGGTTTTCTTGTTCCGACGGTTGATGATCAACTCCATGTATGCAGCAATTTCTTCCCATTCAATACTTTGCCGCATTGCGTACTCTTCTTCGTTACGTTCCGATAACAGAGATTCAATCTGAAAACGAATGATAGCGATATCAGCCGGGGTATTTGTCGGCTTACCCTCTGTACAAAATGGAATACCACGCCGTTGCAACTGTTGTAACAGGTCATTGAGAACAATCAACGCTGAGTCCTGATGATCAGTTGGTAACGCTGCTCCATTGCACAAGGTTACAAAATAATCGTTTACAGAATAGGGGATTGTGGTATCCTGGACCAATGTTTCAACAAACAGATGTTTCTCCGGAACCAGAGAGATTCCTCGCCCTTTACTTTGCAC
>CAILXB010000011.1 GCA_903838025.1 uncultured Chlorobiaceae bacterium | reverse complement strand
TCTTTTTCATTGATTCCAGTCCGCTTCATGTATCACTTCAAGATCTGCTATCCTTTTGTCAAATTCTTCTTTTTCTTGAATCGACCATTGACCAAATAAATCAGAAAATTCTTTTCTTCTATTTTGAGATTCAGTAATTGATAAAGAATTTTCTAATAATTTTTTTATCGTTTCGTTCTGACTAAGTCTAAACTCTTTGGACTTTTCACTTATCTTTTTATCCAATATATTACCTATACCATGAACAGTAATCGATTTCATAACTCCTCCTGAACAAAATTGTTTACGTTTTTAATGAGCTGATATACTTTTTCATTTCCTCGCATAATAACAAAGCTCCTGTTGCAGTATAACAAACAAGTTAAGCCCATCAAAACACATCTACCCGAAAAAGACGTCAAACGCCTTGCCCCCCCAAGTTGTCAACGGAACGACGTCACCAACCACAACAAACTCCTCACTCATACCCCAACTCCCGCAAATACCCTGCCAGCTCAACACTTGCGGCATCCCGTTCTTTGAGAATGCTGTGCAATGGCTGATGATACTTTTCCCAGAGGTTTTCGAGGCTTGAGCGAAGCGCCCGGCTGTATTGGGCAAGATACTCCTCAACCGTTGCGTAAAGCGTCCGTTCCCACCGTGCAAGAATGAGTTGGCGGGCTTCAGCGCTGTCAATCTTGTTGCGGGCCTCTTCAACCAGCTTCTCTTTGTGCTCTTTAATCTCTTTGATTTTCTTCTTGCAGATTTTCAGCTCTGCTTCCAGTTCTGCGTGACGGGCAATGCGCTTTTCCTGTTCGGCAATGCGATCACTCAATGCCTCTGGGGTTATGATTACTGACGTGACCACCCCGTCAGGCTTCGCCTGCCACCCCTCCGAGGGAGGGGAATTTGCTCTCGCAGCTCATCTTCTTGATTCCCCTCCTCCGGAGGGGTGGGGTGGTGATTGCATTTGTGAAATACTGTGCAACGGCTGGTGATATTTCTCCCAGAGGTTTTCGAGGCTTGAGCTGAGGTACCCCCTGTTCCGGTAGACATAAGCTATCTTCTCGATATCTTCGGAGCGCAGGGTGTTCTGCACCTTGCCCTCTTTGTATTCGTGGTCGGCATTGATAACGAGTACCTCCTTGCGGGTAGCGGCACCAGCTCGGTTGATAATGAGAATGGAGGCAGGAATGCCGGTTACCGTAAAACAGGGCTGGCGGCAGACCGATAACCGCTTCAAGGTAGCCGCGCCTGATCATTCACTCGCGCATTTTACGCTCTTCACCGCCACGGAAAAGAACACCGTGCGGCATAATCACCGCCATGCGCCCGGTGGATTTGAGCGTGCTGATGAGATGCTGAACAAACATGAAATCCGCTTTGCCCTTGGTGGGCATCCAGAATTGGTAGCGATCGTTTAACTTTATGCTTCATGCTGTCGGTGGAATAGTTCTGCGAAAAGGGCGGATTGGCAATAACAATGTCGAACCGTTTCAGCTCCGCCCCTTCCCATACTCCTTGAACTCCGAAGCATCCATATTTCCGCGAAGCGATTCACAGGCCTCTTCGAGGAAGTTTTCCAACCACGACAATGAAAGTTTATGAGCCATTGAATTGTTTAATTTTTTTAAGGCTGAAATGTGGGAGGGCTTACAGCACTTTCGCCTCTACGTTGAGTGCTTTCATGTATTTCAGCTCAAGTGATTGCAAGATGTTGAATCCTTTTTCAGTGAGACGATATTTCTGTAACCGGCTGTTTGGTTTTTCAGAGAGGGTCATTTCAATGTATCCAGCCACCAAGGCTGGCTGCAAGTAGCTATTGTGTATATGTGACCGGTCTTTCAGTCCCAGTGCCTGGCGAATATCCATACTGCTGCACTCTCCGTTGTTCTGCAGCAATGCAAGCAGCGTCCCCACTGTAGGGGCGACTGTAGGGGTAACTGTAGGGGCGACTGTAAGGGTATGCTCTCTCCCCGCCACTTTTTCAGCAGGACTGGTCTCAAAATCCGGGCATTTGACAATTATCCGGAAAATGTCACCTTCAATCATTTCCGGATCACTTCCCCCGTAAGCTTTACCGTATTTTTTCAACTTTCTCATTCCGGAACCAAGTTCGTCAGCGCGTCCGATTTCACGAAAAAAACGGGCAATGACAGGGTTCTTGGGATAGGGTGAAAAATTTGCCGGATTGATGGGCCCGTAACCGTGCGGTTTATTGCTGTTTTCGGTAAGCACTTGTCCACGTTCTATAATCAGCTTGGCCGGAAAAGGATTCAGGTATTCCCTGTGTATCAGCGTATTTGAAGCTATTTCACGGAAAATTGCCAGCCATTGGGGGGGGTGTTTTTTTGGGCTGACATGGGAGGGGTTCGAGGATTGGAAATTCTTTTTAGTCCGCAGTGTCCATTCAACATAACGTTCAGCGGTTGTAATCGACTGCAACTGAGGGCTATGTATTGTTGTAAATATTTAAAAATTCCTCGGGTGTCAGTGCTTTAATCGGGGATTTTTTGAAATCAGAAATATTGCGGGTAATAATAAAATCACAGTTTGTCAATTCAGATAAACTCGCAACGACACCGTCTTCAAAGTCACTGATTCCCATTTTTCTTGCTCTGATAAACGAATTTTTGTCAGCCGCTGCAATATCAAAATGGGTAAGCATCCAGTCTATCGTTTCATCGGCTTTCTGTTTTCAAGAATATTTTGATGTGATATACTGAATCGTAGTAATGGCATGAGATGGCAACAATCCTGTTATTTCTTTATTAAGGACTTTGCTGATTACCGATGCCGATGCGTGATAGTAGGGGTGACGTTCCTGAAAAACATCAAGCATAACATTCAGATCAAGCATGACTTTCATGTATGCTTTTCCATTGAATGCTGATAAAATATTTCATCCGTATCAATATCTTTCGGAATGATCCCTGTAATTTTCTGAATATCAGGATGAAGATCGTATGTCTGCGATACCTGCAAACCTCTTGCATAACGATCTATCAGTTCTGAAATAGTAATTCTGTGCCTTTCGGCATACTGTCTGAGAAAACTGATTTCAT
>CAILXB010000010.1 GCA_903838025.1 uncultured Chlorobiaceae bacterium | reverse complement strand
CTGAACCAGACCCCCGAGCAGAACGCTCGCGACATTATCGACCGGCAGCTTACGGCGGCGGGATGGACTGTTCAGAAAAAGAGCGCAATCAACTGGCATGTTGCAGCAGGCATAGCGGTAACGCACTACCCGATGAAGGATGGGACTGAGGCCGACTATGTGTTGTTTGTCGATCGCAAACCCGTGGGAATCATTGAGGCAAAACGAGCGGAGGAGGGGCATCATCTCTCTGCTGTGGAAGATCAATCATCGGGATATGCTGGCAGCAAGCTGAAGCATCTGAACAACAACCCGTTGCCGTTTGTTTACGAAAGCACCGGCGTCTTGACCCACTTTACCGACTACCGCGACCCCAAACCACGATCACGACCGGTGTTTACCGTTCACCGACCGGAAACACTACGCGAATGGCTCGGCAAGGAGCTGAGCCTGAGAGCACGAATGCAGCAGATGCCGGAGCTGCATCCGCAGGGCTTACGGGAGTGCCAAACCATTGCCATCAACAAACTGGAGCAATCGTTCCGTGACGCACGCCCGAGGGCGCTCGTCCAGATGGCCACCGGTTCAGGCAAGACCTTCACGGCCATCACCTCCATCTACCGCCTGCTGAAACATGCCGATGCCAAACGGGTGCTCTTTCTGGTCGATACCCGCAACCTCGGCGAACAGGCCGAACAGGAGTTCCGGGCCTACACGCCCAATGACGACAACCGCAAGTTTACGGAGCTTTACAACGTGCAGCGCCTCCAGTCGAGCAGCATCGCAGGCGACAGCCAGGTCTGCATCACCACCATCCAGCGGCTCTACTCCATCCTGAAAGGTGAGGAGCTTGACCCTTCGCTGGAGGAGTGATAATCCGGCAGAAAAAAGCTGGCAGCCAAAAGAGCCGGTACCGGTGGCCTACAATCCAAAAGTTCCTCCAGAATTTTTCGACTTCATCGTCATTGACGAGTGCCACCGCTCCATCTACAACCTCTGGCAGCAGGTGCTCGACTACTTCGATGCTTTCCTCATCGGCCTGACCGCAACGCCCGACAAACGCACCTTCGGCTTTTTCAACGAAAACATTGTCAGCGAATACAGCCACGAACAGGCCGTGGCCGACGGCGTCAATGTTGGCTATACCGTCTATCTTATCGAGACCGAGATAACAAAAAACGGGGCAGAGCTCAAAGCGAGGGAGTTTGTTGACAAGCGCGAAAAGCTCTCACGCCGAAAACGGTGGGAGCAGCTTGAAGAGGATGTCACCTATACGCCTACCCAGCTCGACCGCGACGTCGTCAATCCAAGCCAGATTCGTAACATCATCCGCACCTTTCGCGAGATACTGCCGTTGCTTTTCCCCGGACGAACCGAGGTACCCAAGACCCTTGTTTTCGCCAAAACCGACAGCCATGCCGAAGATATCATCCGAATTATCCGCGAAGAGTTCAACGAAGGGAACGACTTCTGTAAAAAGATCACCTGCAAGGCGGACGAAGAGCCCAAATCGCTGCTTGCCCG
>CAILXB010000009.1 GCA_903838025.1 uncultured Chlorobiaceae bacterium | reverse complement strand
GCCTCCCACAAGGGTTGCGCAAACTCATTGGGCAGGCAGATCTCCACTCCCTTTTCACCGGTATAGCCGGTTCGGGCAATCATCGCCTCAGAACCCTGAAAAAGAACGTTACAGAACTGGAAAGAGCCAAGCGCCTCAACATTAAGGGCTGGGAAAACTTTCGCAAGAATATTCAGGGCAAGAGGGCCTTGCAGGGCTATTAAAGAGAGTTGGTCGGTATGATCTTCAAGCACAACCCCTTCAAAGGCTCCGATATGCTGCTGCAGCCACTCAAAATCTTTTGGGGCGTTGCTCGCGTTAACAATAAGAAAAAAGGTTTCACTGTTGATGCGGTAAATAATCAGGTCATCAACGATACCGCCGTCAGGATAGAGCATCAAGTTGTACTGCGCCTGACCGTCGCCCGCTTGATCGAGGTCGTTGGTTGTCATGAACTGGAGAAACTCCTTGGCCCTTGTACCCCTGACATAAAAATTGCCCATGTGCGACACATCAAAGAGCCCTGCTGCGTTGCGTACCGCATGGTGCTCAGCAATGATCCCCTTGTACTGAACCGGCATCAGATAGCCACCGAAATCGATAATTTTGGCTCCAGCCTCTTCATGCCAGGAGTACAACGCTGTTTTTTTCATAACGACCCTACGACTAAAGTTATTGAGTGGAGTTACAACTGAGTGAAAAAAAACATTTAAACAGGAAAATCAAAGCTTTTTTTCAGGAGGAAGAAGATTTTGCCATAGAAACAGTGCCCATTCTGTACAATAATTTTATCTCCCGCGGCCAATAATCACCTCGTTGGCAAGTTCATTGCGGTCACCGATTTTCAGGGGGAAATGGGTGGCAAGAATTTCGGCGCACCGGTCAACTGCGGCACAAATTGCTGCGGCCTGCCCTTTGCTTTTGATGCCACGGATGATGATTCCGACAATTTCCTGCCAGAGTTCCTTGTCAACTTTGGCGTTAATGCCCCTGTCGGCAACCACACGGACGTTATGCTCGAAGAGTGAAATATAGATGAGAATGCCGGTATGATCAGTGGTCTGGTTGATATCCTTGTGATAAAAGGAGTTGATGGCCGCTTCTTCGACCTCTTCCTTCATGTCGGAGGCTGTGACAAAGAGGCGTTTGAGCAGAGGAGTGCGTTTGAGCACTTCATGGAGCACAATAAACGAGAGAGCAAAAACTTCAAGAAAAAACCACATAGTCTCTCTTCCGGTGAGAAGCGCCACGGCGATGCCAAGGAGCATGGCAAGAAGCGTACTGCCAATCATGCTTGCGAGGGGATAGTGGTAGCTTGAGGGAACCACCATCACCACAATTTCACCCGAGGTGCGCTTTTCAGCCTCTGCTATTCGAGCCTCAATCTGAAGCCGCTCCCCCGCTGCAAGGAATTTTTCTGCCGAATCTTTCATCTCTAACTTTTGTTATTCTGGCATTTACCAATCACCTGATGCTCCACCTCCGCCAAAACCACCACCGCCGCCACCAAAACCGCCACCTCCGCCGCCGCTTCCCCCACCAAAACCGCCGCCGTAGAAGCCGCCTCCAAAGCCGCCGTTGGCCATCGGGCCGCCTCTGTGGCCACGAAAAATCTGGCTGATAAAGTAAATCACCAACAGAATAAGGATAAGCAGGGTCGATGAGGGCTTGCCGCCCTTCCCTTTTGTCGGGGGCTTGGCCTTGTACTCGCCATGAACCGCCGCAATAATCGACGTAACCCCTTTAGTGAATCCGGCATCGAACTGGCCCGCCTTAAAAGCCGGAGTAATCTCGTCTTGAACAATTCGCCCGGCCAGCAGATCCGTCAGCCTTCCTTCCAGACCATAGCCAACCTCAATGCGCACCTTGTGGTCATCGCGTGAAACAATGAGCAGCACACCGTTGTCGGAACCTTTATGGCCTATCTTCCAGGTTTCGGCCACCCGTATTGAAAAGTTTTCGATGGGCTCGCCCTGAAGCGATGGAATGGTCAAAATGACAATCTGCGTCGACTCGGCTGCCTCAAACTGCTGAAGCCGCGCCTCAAGCTCCGCACGCACCGGGGCAGAAATCATGGCACCATAATCGTTGACCCGCCCTGAAAGAGCGGGCACCGGAATTGCCGAAAAACCGTTGAGAGGGAAAAATCCAATCAGAGCAAAGAGCAGAAAAAGTATGCCCTTCAGTCGGGATCTTGTCAAATTGTTCATGACAGACTGCACCATCAGAATTTGACTGCTGGCACCGCTTTTGCGGCCTCATCAGCCTTGAAATACTCTTTGGCTTTCAGCTTTAACAACATGCTGTTAGTCATTGAGTTCGGAAATTTCCTGATTGAGAAGTTGAAAACCGCAACCGCCTCGTTGTAGCGCTGACGGGCAACGCTGATGCGGTTTTCGGTTCCCTCAAGCTGATTTTGCAGATCACGGAAGTTTTGGCTTGCCTTGAGTTCAGGATAGCGTTCTACCGCTACAAGCAGGCGCGAAAGGCTTGAGGAGAGCCCGCCCTGGGCACTGCTGAATTTTGCCATTGCTGCCGGGTCGCTGAGCATGGCGGGGGTGAGCTGAATGGAGGTCGCTTTGGCCCTCGCTTCAACCACGGCGGTGAGCGTCTCCTTTTCAAAGTTTGCCGCACCCTTGACCGTTGCCACAAGGTTCGGCACCAGGTCACCCCTGCGCTGCAACTGCGACTGAAGATCGCCCCACGACTGGTTCACCGCCTCTTCATTCTGCTGTATGACGTTGTATCCGCACCCCGAAAGTGTGCTAAAAAAAAGAAAAAATGCTACAATCCTTGCTATTGAGACCTTCATAACCCTCTCCTTGCTCTTGTTTGTGCTGTTAATCATACCTGCTGAAAAAATATACAAAAAATATACCGTTCATTACAAAAAAGCATCTCACCCCCAACGTTACCCACAAAGAGCCCCTGCGGATGGTTCAGTTGACAAGCCGTTCAACGGTGAAAATTCCCTGCACTTTTTTCAACTTCTCCATCAGGGTGTTCAGTTTTTCTGCATTGCGAACGTAGATAATCATGGTACCGACAAACATTCCGTCGTGGGCGTTCAGCGAAATGGTGCGGATATTGGTATCGAATTTGGAGATGACCGTCGTAAGCTGATTCATGATGCCAAGACGGTCTTCACCGACAATCTTGATACCGGCAAGAAAATCGGTCTCAACTTTGCGGTTCCACGATACCGTGACCGTTCGCTCGCTTTTGAGCAGATTTTCGTTACTGACATTGACACAGTTTTTGCGGTGAATCTTGACACCCTCAGTTGTTACAAAGCCGATGACATCATCACCGGGAACGGGCTGACAACAGTTTGCGTAGGCATAAGCAATATTGTTCATACCGGCAATCACGACCTCATCCTTTTTTGATGGGGCCTGATCATCTCCCTGTTCCTGACGCGCTTTTTGCAGATAATCCTCAACCTCTCGCGCTTCCTCGGTGAGGGTTTTTGCGACCGACTCCTCTTTGCGGTAATTGGTCACCCGCTCAATAACCTCTTCTCCGCTGATCTGCTGGCTTCCAAGGGCGTTAAAGAAATCTGCAGGGGTTTTAAGACCATACCCCTTCACCTGCTGAATGATATCACTTTCCGAGAAAAGCCGTTTGGTACCGGCAACCATTTTGTCCCATATTCCCCGCCCTTTCTCAATCTGCAGCCTGCGATCTTCATTGATGGCCGATCGGATTTTCAGCTTTGCCCGCTGGGTTACAACCATCTTGAGCCAGTCCTGCTTGGGTTTCTGGCTTTTCGAAGTGATAATTTCGACTCGGTCACCGGATTTAAGCTGGGCATTCAATCGAACAATCTTGCCGTTCACCTTGGCCCCGATACAGCCGTTGCCAATCTCGGTATGAATGGCATAAGCAAAATCGATTGGCGTGGCATCGGCCGGCATGGTTTTCATATCTCCTTTCGGAGTAAAAACATAAATTTCGTCGTGGTAGAGGTTAAGCTTGAACCCCTCCATGAAAGAGGCCGCCGAATCGGTGTCTTTGATCAGCTCTCTGGCCCAGCGGAGAAAGGAGTCGATGTTGACATCATCACGCGTTATTTTCTCTTTGTAGCGCCAATGGGCTGCAACGCCGAGCTCGGCAAATCCATGCATGCGCTTGGTGCGGATCTGCAGCTCAACCATGTGACCTTTCGGGCCGATAATGGCTGAATGAAGTGACTGGTACCCGTTATGTTTTGGCACCGAAATATAGTCTTTGAAGTACTGCGGAACCGGCGGATATTTTTGTGTAATGAAACCATAGACCGAAAAGCAGTCGGCGATACGCTCCGTATCAACAATCACCCGGATACCGTACAAATCGTGAATTTCCTCGAAATCCCTGTTCTTGCTGCGCATCTTGTTGTAGATCGAAAAAAGATGCTTGGCCCGTCCCTGTACCTCTACCTTGAATCCCTGCTGTTCAAGATCAGCCTTGATAGGAGCAATGATTTTTGCCAGATAGCTGACCCGGTTCCCTTTGCCCATGCGGAGTTTCTGCTGGAGAAAGTTGTACATCTCCGGATCAATGAACTTGAGAGCGAGGTTTTCGAACTCGACCCTCATTTTTCCAAGACCAAATCGGTGCGCAAGGGGAGCGTAGATGTCTCTCGTTTCAAGGGCAATCTTCAGCCGCCGATGCTCCGGCAGCGATTCAAGCGTGCGCATATTGTGCAGCCGGTCGCAGAACTTGATGAGAATAACGCGGATGTCCTTGACCATCGAAAGCAGCATCTTGCGAAAACCCTCTGCCTGGGTGGTTTCCCGGTTAATCGTGATACCGGAAATCTTGGTCAGACCTTCAACAATTTCGGCAACTTCAACACCAAGTTCAGCCACAATATCTTCAAAGGTATAACCGCTGTCTTCAATAACATCATGCAGAAGGGCTGCCGCCACAGAGACGTCATCAAGGGGAAGTTCGTTGAGCAGAATGGTGGCAACTTCGACCGGATGAAAAAAAAACGGTTCACCCGAAGCCCTTTTTTCGCCTTCATGTGCCCGATAGCACATAAAAAAAGCCCGCTGAATCAGTGACTCATCAAAAGTTTTGAGATTCTTCCGCGCAAGCTGGAGTATCTCGTTGAGTTTATTGTAATGCTCTTTCCCTATCTGTGCTAACATTGCGAACGAACTGAAAGTTATCAGTAATCAGTTATCAGTTATCAGTTATCAGTTATCAGTTATCAGCCCTAACTACTGACTACTGATTACTGACGACTGATTACTATATAAGATATTTATTCACAACAATACAAGCCGTGCGTACAAACCGTGCGAAGAAATCATTCGTTGGCTGGCAACCGCTGCAGTGCCTCTTCGAGCTTGGTGATTTCGTCACGCAGATAGGCTGCCTTTTCATACTCCATCTGAACAGCGGCCTCCTGCATTTCAAGGCGAAGCTCTGCGGCCATGGCGTAGCCCGCTTCGGGTGTGAGCGTGTCGATAAGGCCGGAAAGTACCCTTTCGGGCTTGGGCTCAAGACCAAAACGCTTCCGGCGGTAACGCTCTTCGGCATCGGCCACGCCGGTGGTGTCGAGAATCTGGTCAACCGATTTGGTGATTGAGCGCGGAGTAATGCCGTGTTCCTCGTTGTATTGCTGCTGGATGGTGCGACGTCTTGTGGTTTCATCAAGCACTTCACGGATGGAACGGGTGATAACATCGGCATAGAGCACCACAAATCCATCAATGTTGCGGGCCGCCCTGCCAGCGATCTGCATCAGCGAACGGGTGTTGCGCAAAAAGCCCTCCTTGTCGGCATCAAGAATGGCAACAAGGGAGACTTCCGGAAGATCGAGCCCTTCGCGAAGCAGGTTGACCCCGACAAGCACATCAATATCACCTACCCTGAGCTCGCGGAGAATCTGCATCCGCTCCAGGCTCTTGATTTCCGAGTGCAAATAACGCGAACGAATCCCCGTTTTCCTGAAAAAGTCGTGCAGATCTTCCGACATTCTTTTGGTGAGGGTCATAACCAGCACTTTGTGGCCTTTGGCGGTGTGAATGCGGATTTCGGCCAGAAGGTTGTCGATTTGGCCCGCCACAGGACGAACTTCTACCGGAGGATCAAGCAGGCCGGTAGGACGAACCAGTTGCTCGACCACCACGCCACCTGATCGGAGCAGTTCATGTTCACTCGGGGTGGCACTGACACAGATGACCTGCGGCACCATCTCCTCGAACTCCTCGAAACGGAGCGGACGGTTATCGAGCGCCGAAGGGAGCCTGAATCCATGCTCTACCAGAATGTTTTTACGGGAGCGGTCTCCACCGTACATCCCCCGTATCTGCGGCAGCGTTACGTGCGATTCATCAATAACGACAAGATAGTTCGAAGGAAAATAGTCGAGCAGACAACAGGGACGCTCTCCGGAAGGACGGCCTGAAAGATGTTTTGAATAATTTTCAATGCCGGAACAGTAACCCAGCTCCTTCATCATTTCAAGATCGTAACGGGTGCGTTCTTCAATCCTGCGGGCTTCGAGCAGACGGTTTTCGGCACGATAATAGTTCAGCCTCTCTGCAAGCTCATTTTCAATGGAGAGCATCGCCACCTTGAGCTTCTCTTCGTCGGCAACAAACTGCCTGGCGGGATAGATAAAGGCGTATTTTTCAACACCAAGCACCTCTCCGCTGTGAATTTCAAAGGTCTGGATACTTTCGATTTCAGAGCCGAAAAACTCGATGCGCAGCGCAAGCTCCTCATGTGCGGGCACGAGGTCAATGATATCTCCCCTGACGCGGAACTTCCCAGGAGTCGGCTGAACATCATCGCGGATGTAATGGAGGGCAATCAGCTCCTTCAAAAAAAGATCGCGATCTTTTTCCATTCCGGTGCGGAGTTCGATAATCTGCGCTTTCCAGTCTTCAGGAGAGCCGAGACCGTAGATGCAACTGACAGAGCTGACCACAATAACATCCTTCCGGCCACTGAGCAAGGAGCTGGTTGCCTTGAGGCGAAGCCGCTCAATTTCGTCATTGATGCGCAGATCTTTGGCGATGTACTTGTCGAGAGAGGGAAGATAGGCTTCGGGCTGATAAAAATCGTAATAACTTATGAAATACTCGACTGCATTGTCGGGAAAAAACTGTTTGAGTTCTCCATACAACTGCGCTGCAAGCGTCTTGTTATGGCTCATCACCAAAACAGGCCTGTCGAAACGGGCGATAACGTTGGAAATGGTAAAGGTCTTCCCCGACCCGGTCACACCAAGCAGTGTCTGATAGGGATTTCCCGAACGAACCCCCTCGCACAGAGCTTCAATGGCCTTTGGCTGATCACCCGCTGGACTGTAAGAACTGACAAGATTATATATTCCTCTCCCCTTCTCCTGCATAAACAACGCTCCACACTTGATAGTATTTTTCACTCCTCTCTTTTTAACCTTACAAAAGAACTATTAATGCTCTTTGTTAGTTCTTCCACAATGATTATCTATAAGAACGGCAATGACTGTCTCTCGCCTGTGCAAGCCCCTCCTCAGAAGATGGCTTTTTTCGGGGATCTTTTTAAAAAAAGGTCATTCAGGGCGGTTGCAATTATCCGCTTTTAATCCCATTATTATCTTTTTTTTGATGCCGGATACTTTTCGAAGAGTTATAACGCGCCATATCCCCATATTCACCATCGGGATACTTTTTTTGCATTTAATTTCCTGTAAACCTATGATCAACGAAGAGAAGCCTTATCCATACACAACGGTTCCCGGAGACTCACTCCACACAAGAATTTACAAGCTCAAAAACGGCCTGACGGTCTACATGAGCCCTTACCTTGATGAACCGAGAATCTATACTTCCATTGCCGTCAGGGCTGGCAGCAAGAATGATCCGGCAGAGACGACTGGTCTTGCCCACTATCTGGAGCACATGCTCTTCAAGGGAACGGATTCACTTGGCTCTCTTGACTATGCAAAAGAGCACACCGCACTCGAAAAAATTTCCGAGCTGTATGAGCAGTATCGCTCAACCGAAGATGTCGAAAAACGGGCGGCAATTTACAAGGATATCGACAGCATCTCTAACGTGGCCGCAACCTATACGGTACCCAACGAGTACGACAAGATTCTGAATTCGATCGGCGCCCAGGGTACCAATGCCTACACCTGGGTGGAGCAGACCGTCTATGTCAACGATATCCCCTCAAACAAGCTTGACCAGTGGCTCTCCATGGAGGCCGAACGCTTCCGCAACCCGGTGATGAGGCTCTTCCACACAGAACTCGAAACCGTGTACGAAGAGAAGAATATGACGATGGACAGTGACAGCCGGAAAATATGGGAAAATCTGTTTGCCGGACTGTTCAAAAAGCACACCTACGGTACCCAGACCACCATTGGCAAGGCCGAGCATCTTAAAAATCCTTCGATCCGCAATGTTGTCAACTACTACAAGAGCTACTATGTGCCGAACAACATGGCGCTCTGCATTGCCGGTGACTTCGATCCGGATGCAACTATACAACTGATCGACAAGAAATTTTCGGTACTTAAGTCCAAAGAGGTTCCTCACTTTACCCCGCCTGTGGAAGATGCAATCACGCAGCCTGAAATTATCAAGGTAAAAGGGCCGGAATCGGAAGAGATTGTTATTGGATTCCGCTTCAATGGAATCAACAACTCTGATGCCGATTACATCACGCTTGCCGACAAGCTGCTCTTCAACCAGACTGCCGGTTTGATTGACCTGAACCTGAACCAGCAGCAGAAGGTACTTGATGCCGGTTCGATGCTGATAATGATGAAAGATTACTCCGCCCATATTCTGAGTGGAAAACCAAGAGAGGGCCAGAGCCTCGACGAGGTGAAGGAGATGCTGCTCGCCCAGATTGAACTGCTTAAAGAGGGAAAATTTCCGGACTGGCTGCTTGAAGCGGCAATCAACGACATGAGAATTGAGCAACTCAAGCTCTATGAAAGCAATAGGGGGCGCGTTGAGGCCTACGTTGATGCGTTTGTGTGGGGTATGGACTGGCCCGATCATGTCATTCAGCTCGATCGTCTCCAGAAAATCACCAAAGAGGATCTTGTCGCATTTGTCAAAAAGCACTACAGCTCAAACTATGTAGCGGTCTACAAGGAACACGGTACACCGAAAAGCGAAACGAAGATCCAGAAACCACCGATCACCCCGCTGACGGTGAACCGGAACAGCTCGTCACCGTTTGCCGAAAAACTGCTGGCGCTGAAATCAAAAAAGACTGAACCCGTCTTTCTTGACTATACCAAGGATATCGGTTTTTTTGATGTCAATCCATCCGTCAAGCTGAACTATCTGCAGAACAACGAAAACGAGCTCTTCTCGCTCTATTATGTTTTCGATATCGGAAAAAACAACAGCAAAAAAATTGAGCTTGCTCTCGAATACCTCTCCTATCTTGGAGCTGGCAATCTTTCTCCTGCTGAATTCAGCCAGGAATTCTACAAGATTGGCGCAAGCTTTTCAGCATTTACTTCCGACGATTACGTCTATCTGAAGCTTTCGGGACTTCAGAAGAACTCCGCTGCCGCCATTCGACTGCTTGAAAATTTGCTGGTTGATGCAAAGCCCGACAAGGAGGCACTTGAAAAGCTGAAAGCCGGTACACTGAAAGAGCGTACCGATGCCAAGCTGGCCAAGAAGAAGATTCTTTTTGAGGCAATGACCAATTATGGCAAATACGGTCCATCTTCGCCCTTCACCAACATTCTCAGCAATGAGCAGCTTGAACATGTTACCTCAAAAGAGCTGCTTGATGAAGTACATAACCTCTTGCAATACAAGCACCGGGTACTCTACTACGGCCCTGCAACGTCAACTGAGGTGCTCAGTGAACTGCGTTCGGTACGCCACTACCCTGAATCGTTCAAGACCCCGCCGGTCTCCGACCCTTTCCATGATCTTGAGCAGCATGAGAACCTTGTCTATTTCGTCGATTACGATATGACGCAGGCGGAGGTCATTCTTATGACAAGGGATGAAATGTACAATCCCTCCATACTCCCCCTCTCCACTCTCTTCAATGAATATTACGGAGGTGGAATGTCGTCCGTGGTCTTTCAGGAGCTGCGCGAAGCCAAGGCACTCGCCTACTCTGTTTTTTCGGTCTACAAAACGCCAAAACAGAAGGATGAGCACAACTATATTGTCAGCTATATCGGCACCCAGGCCGACAAGCTTCCTGAAGCGCTTGATGGTATCAGCATTTTGATGAACAAGCTGCCTGAATCACCCGAACTTTTTGCTTCAGCCCAAAACGGCATTTTGCAGAAAATTTCAAGCGAGCGGCTGACGAGAACAGAGATTCTGTTCAATTACGAAGAGGCTGTCCGACTGGGACACGACCATGATATCAGGAAAGATATTTATCGTGATGCGGCCCGCTTCACCCTTGCTGATATTGAAAAATTTCACGGCGACCATCTCAAGAACAAAAAACATGTCATGCTGGTGCTTGGCAAGAGAAAAGATCTTGACATGAAGACCCTGAAGAAGTACGGGACGGTGAAAGAGCTTTCGCTGAAGGATATTTTCGGCTATTAATGAAGATTCTTGACAGGTATATTTTCAGGCAGTTTGCAAAGGCTTTTCTTTTCACCTCCATAGCCTTTGTCTGCCTGTTCATTCTCGTCAACATGGTTGAAAAACTTGACGATTTCATGGAAAAGAATCTCTCGCTGTGGGAGATTCTCTATGATTACACCCTGTTGATACCCTCCATTATTCTCATCATTTCTCCCGTAAGCGCCCTGCTTTCATCAATGTTTATTGCCGGAAAACTCTCCTTTTCAGGTGAGCTTCCGGCAATACGCTCTGCCGGTGTCAGTATGCGGCAACTGCTGACCCCTTTTTTGTTCGGTGGGATAATCATTCTCGTTCTGAATATCCTCAACGCATGGTGGATTGCGCCTTCGGCATTTACAAAAATGAATGCTTTTGAAGAGCGCCATTTTAAAAAGAATTCCTCTGAACCTCACGAAAACCGCAATATCCATATTCTTGAACCTGGGATACGTATGGTGTCAATAGGCACTCTAAATCCAGACTGTTCCAAACTCAGCACGGTTTCCATCGAGGAGTTCAGCGGTGCCCGGCTTATATCGCGAACTGACGCCGATACCATGCGCTACGACCCGAAAAAGAGCGAGTGGGTCATGCAGAACGCTTCAACCCGGTTTTTTACCGGAAAGAGTGAAGCGTTTCATTTCGCTCCGTTTAAACCGCTTAAACTTGCACTTTCGCCGCGCTCACTGGTGGAACTCAATATAGAACCGGATGAAATGGACATTATCCACCACTACCAGTACCTTGCAAAAAAACAGAGTGCCGGTTTTTCGGGGCTGGAGCGTTCAATGGTAAAATTTCACAATAAAATAGCCCTTCCATTCGCCTCTCTCATCATTATTCTCATTGGTGTACCACTTTCCGCTAAAAAAAAGCGGGGAGGACTTGCCTCTGAAATAAGCATTACCCTTTTTATTGGCTTCCTCTTTATTGGTATGCAAAAAACCAGCGCAATCGCCGGAGACCAGGGAATATTGAACCCGATGCTCGCCGCATGGCTCCCGAATATTCTTTTTCTTGGCATCGGCTACGTTATCTACAAAAACGCTATCGACTGAACCTCATTTGAGCCCGTCACCGTTGAGCTATGAACCAATACGACTGAAAAGGCTGGTTACACAGGCGGCGAGAAGGCGAAAATCAACGGGTTTTACCAAATTAAGATCAGCTCCTGATTTAAGCTGGTCGGGTAATGTTGTGAAAGAGATGGGATCTGAAAGCGTTATAATACGCATGGCGGTATTCTTTTTTGCGTATTCGGCTACAACCAGACCATTCTGGTCAGAAAGATCATGATCAATAATCGCTACTGCATAGGGTTCTGTAAAAACCTGCCGATAGAAGTCATAGGCCGAGCCTGCCCCTGTAACCGTATATCCAAAAAGCATGAGATAATTGACCATGCTTATTCGAAGAGATGAATCCCCTTCGACAACAATGACCAGTTTAAGGAGGTTCTTGTCGATGGGATGTGGTTTATTCATTGATTATCCACAATAATTGACTGTCGCTAAAAGAAATTCGCTAAACGGCATTATAATGACAAAACAACAAGGGACGCAACACACTAATTATCATTTTTTTGCACAATCAACGAAAAACTTTTACGACCAGTTCCGTCAGAAGTTGTCGTGTGGAGTCGGCAGGGAATCAATCAACAATGATGTCGGCTAAAAAAATGTAGCCAACAGCATGGGATGTCTGGATGGGAGAGGAGAATTTGTAAGCTTCTATTTTATTACGCAGCCGGTTAATAAGGGATTGCAATGAGTGGTTGCCGGATTCGTTGTTAAAATAGCCGAGTCTGGAAAGCAGTTCGGGCCGTGCGACAACGGATTGAGGGTTGATGACAAGCAGGGTTATGAAGTCAAACTCTTTGCCGGTGAGTTTAATGCTATCCCCCATCGGAGTTTGCAGAATCCATTGTGATCGGATGAGACGCCAGGGCGAGGATAGAGGTTGAGGCATTTCACGTGCGAGCAATGACGGTATTGATGGAGGGGCAAGACGACTGAGTAGCGTTGCGATAGAAGCGGAGAGTTGGCGAAAATCGACCGGTTTAACGAGATAGATATCCGCACCTGCCTGATGACCGGCAAGTTGATCGTCAATGGTAGCTCGCGCAGTAAACATGATGATACGCATCTCGGTGTTCTTTCTGACATATTCAGCAAGAACGAGTCCGCTCTGGTCGGGAAGACCGACATCGAGAATAGCGACTGCGTATGGTCTGGCAAAAATATGCTGGTAAAATTCATGTGCTGTGCCGACCCCTGTGACATGGTATCCTTCAAGTGTCAAGTATTTGACAACAGTGTTAAGAAGGGGTTTGTCATCTTCGACGATAATTATTTCACCGGTATTCAGCATAATATACTTTATTATCAATGAACCAGAGGAAGGCGAATGATTGCTGTGATGGTTGATTCCTGAGCAAGAAGCTTTACCTGGCCGTTATGCTGTTCAATGATCTGCCGTACAAGCCAGAGCCCAACACCGGCTCCACCAATATTGTGGCTGTTATAACCTCTGGTATATTTATCAAAAAACTTTTCGCCCTCTTCGCTCGTGAAGGCTTTTCCCTTATTTTGTATGGTTATAACGGCTTCACCCTGTTCAATATGGCTTTCAACATCAACGGGTAAGCCGGAGAAAGAGTATTTGCGGGCATTGTCAAGAAGATTAAAGAGAGCCGTTTTGAGACTTTGAGGATCACCGGCGATAGTTTGAAGATCGGGAGTCTCAGTGTAACAAAAGGATTGAAGAGGCCACATTGCCCGCATGAGTGCAACCTGTGATGAAAGAAAGGGAGCAAGCGCCATCTGCGTTATTCCGCCTTTTGTGTCAAGGTCAGTGAGACGACTGCGTTTTAAAGAGACATCCATTACTTCAACAAGCCGGTCAACAGCAAGGTGCATGGCAATACGTTCTTCGTCATATCCACCCTTTTTTATGGATTCCTGAAGATCAATAAGGTCAAGGTTGCCGCTGATAACCGCAAGAGGTGTACGGTATTCGTGTGATAACATTGCAAGAAAACGGTGCTGCTGTTCGAGAGCCTGTTGTTCAGAAGCGAGTGCAACTTCGAGCCTGCTCTTGCTGTTGCGAAGCTCCTGCGTCATCTGGTTGGCAAGTGCAACCGCCTTCTGTTCAGTCTCTTTTGCGGCATTAAGTGCCTTGAAGGCGCTCTCGGCCAAAACATGCTCGGACATCCGTATCCGCTCGGAAAGCGCGATGGAAATCAATGTTATATGGATAAGGGAGGTAAACTGAAGCGTATTGATATCCCATAAAAAATCGAGCGGTATCACGCCCATAAGACGAAGCAGCATGTGAAAATAACCGAGAGTGCTGACGGCAAAGGCAACAACGATAAAGATTCCAATCTTTGGCAGATGGCGAGTCAACCTGATGCTCAACACCATTTGTACGACAACAAGGGTTAATGTTCCAACAAAGGCAAGCGGCGCAATAAACGGATAGAAGCCTAAAGGCACTGCCGCCATTGTCAGAATCCCAAGCAGTGAGAGAAAACGCAT
>CAILXB010000008.1 GCA_903838025.1 uncultured Chlorobiaceae bacterium | reverse complement strand
TGTTGAACGCGTTGTCTCCAGTGCTCCATTACGCGGATAGTTGCTTACTGCCCAGATAATAATGACTGCACTTAAAATCAGCGTCCCTGCTTTTTTCAGGTACATCAACGCTTTTACCTTTGCCTGAAAAAATACGGAGGTGAACGTCGGCCAGCGGTATGGCGGCAATTCCATTACAAATGGCTCGGAATCGCTCTTCATCACCGTTTTTTTCAGGATCAAAGCCGTCCAGAGACCAACGATAATACCAAGAAGATAGATACCGAACATGACGTTAGCTGCGACATCGGGCGCAAAAAAAGCGGCAGTCAGCAAGACATATACAGGAAGTTTTGCCCCGCAACTCATGAAGGGGATAATCATGATGGTGACCAGCCTGTCCGTACGACTTTTCAGCGTCCTGGTCGCCATGATCGCAGGAATGGAGCAGCCAAACCCGGTAATCATGGGGATAAAGGATTTGCCATGCAGACCAAAACGGTGCATGACCCGGTCAATCACGAAAGCGGCACGAGCCATATAGCCTGACGCCTCAAGAAAAGAGAGCCCAATAAAAAGGAGGACAATATTGGGCAGAAAAACCAGAACGCCACCAACACCGGCAATAACACCGTCAATGACAATCGAACGGAGCGTCTCATTGGGAAGAAGAGGCGCAATAGCTGAAGCAATGATGCCGAAAAGAAACTGCAGACCACCCATAAGAGGCGAACCAAGGGTAAAGGTCAACTGAAATATCGCCCAGACCACCAGTAAAAAAATCGGCAGCCCAAGCACCCTGTTGAGCACCACCATGTCAATATAATCGCTTGCCGTGGCCTTTACTCCTCCCGGCTGCCGTACACATTCCTGTATGGCTCCTCGAATAAAGGCGTGGCGATCTTCAGTAATGAGCATCTCCGGCTCAGAATCATGCAGCCGTTCCGCCTCCCTGAGCGCATCCTGAAGGGCAAGCTCAACCTTGACCCATACCGGATAGCGTTGAACCTCGTGATAGACTTCCCGATCGTTCTCCAGAAGCTTTATGGCAAGCCATCGTGCATTGTACCCGCCAAGTTCAGGCTGATGAGTGAGCATGGCGGTAATTTTTTCCACCGACAACTCAACTTCAGGTCGAAAAAATAGCTTGTTTTTTCGTATTTCAATGTCTTTGCGAGAAACCCTGATACAATGATCAAGCAGCGAATCAAGCCCTGTACTTTTTTTTGCGGATGTCGGAATGATATGACAGCCGAGGAGCTTCTGCAACTGCTTTATCTCAATGGTAATTCCCTTTTCCTCAACTTCATCAATCATGTTGAGAGCAACAAGAAAATCAACTTCGAGCTCCATGAGCTGCGTTGTCAGAAGAAGATTGCGCTCAAGGTTCGGCCCCTCAAGAACATTGACAACAACGTCAGGAGGCTCCTTGATGAGATACTCCCTTGTTACAATCTCCTCCGGGGAGTAGGGGGTAAGAGAGTAGATTCCGGGAAGATCAACGACCATGATGCGGTACCCCTTGTAATCAAGATACCCTTCATGTTTTTCGACCGTAACGCCGGAGAAATTTCCGACTTTTTGATGAGCACCGGTCAGTGCATTGAACAGCGACGTTTTTCCACAGTTTGGATTGCCTGCAAGAGCAATACGAATCTCTTTACCATCACTCATCTCGTTTTCCCCACACTTCATCCAGACTGTTTTTCCACCAAAATCCCTTCGGCCTCATTTTTTCT
>CAILXB010000007.1 GCA_903838025.1 uncultured Chlorobiaceae bacterium | reverse complement strand
TCAGCTCACCCTACCGCCTGAGCATCAGCACCGCCTGGAGCGACTGTTGGCTGACCTTTCTCTCGAAGTCTTCACTGCCTCCGACTCTCTCGGCTGGGTCTACCAGTTCTGGCAGGCAAAAAAGAAAGAGGAGGTCAATGCCTCTGAAGTAAAGATCGGCGCACGCGAACTACCATCCGTCACGCAGCTTTTTACGGAACCCTACATGGTTTCGTTCCTGCTCGACAACTCCCTCGGAGCGTGGTGGGTAAAACAGTTATCAGTGGGCAGTAATCAGTTTGCAGTCAATGCCCGCACTCTGCTCCAGAGCGCCCAAAGCGAAGATGAGCTGCGCGCTTTTTTCAGTAGACCTGGCCTGCCACTGGAATATTTGCGTTTTGTTAAAACCAGCAGCAGCACCCTGATAACTGACAACTTTTTCGACGGTGAACACTGGATGCCCGCAGCGGGCTGGTTTTTGGAATGGCCCGATCATTTGGGTGAGCTGAAAACGCTCGATCCCTGCTGCGGTTCCGGCCATTTCCTTGTTGCTGCACTGCTGATGTTGGTACCCATGCGTATGGAGCTTGAAGGGCTTTCAGCCCGTGATGCGGTTGATGCTGTCCTGCGCCAAAATATCCACGGTTTGGAGCTCGATCAACGCTGTGTAGAACTCGCAGCATTTGCCTTGGCGCTCACGGCGTGGAAATACCCAGAGGCCGGTGGATATCGGCTTTTGCCGGAATTGCAGGTCGCCTGTTCAGGGTTGTCCATCAGCGTCAAAAGGGAGGAGTGGCTGGCACTTGCCGGAAAAGACACTACTCTCAGTCAAGCACTGGGGGAACTCTACACGCACTTCAGCGATGCTCCGGTGCTTGGCAGCCTCATCAACCCCGAGTCAAGCCTTCGGAAAAACGATCTCTTTGAACAGAAGAGGGAAGATGTTCGTACCGTATTGGCAACAGCGCTTGAAGATAAAAAAAATGATGAAAGCATAGAGATGGCCGTTGTTGCTCAGGGTCTTGCAAAAGCAGCAATCCTTTTGGGTGACAAATACCACTGGGTTATGACCAATGTGCCCTACTTGGCAAGAGGCAAACAGTGTGATTCACTCCGCCTCTTTTGCGAACAGCACTACCCGGAAGCAAAGAACGACCTTGCCACTGTTTTTCTTGACAGGTGTCTGGAGTTTTGTGTGGAAGGTGGCACAACCAGCATCGTGTTGCCGCAGAACTGGCTCTTTTTGGGCGTATATAAAAAATTTCGTGAAAAGCTGCTCAAGAACGACACATGGAATCTGATTGCTCGCTTGGGGCCAGGGGCTTTTGAGACGATCAGCGGTGAAGTTGTAAAAGCAATTCTTATTACCCTGAGCAAAGGGAATGGCATGTCGCACTCCGAGGTACGTGCCAAGCATCGGCTTCGAGGCCTTGATGTTTCAGAGCCACGAACTGCCGCTGAAAAAGCGCTTGGGTTGCTGACGGCTGAAATCAAGAGTGTGGAGCAGAACAAGCAGTTGGAGAATCCTGATGCAAGGGTTGCGTTGGAAGAAGGCGAAGGGAACATCCTGCTTGAAAAGTATGCTGATGGACTTGTTGGATTACAAACCAGCGATGATCCTATGTTTATTACCGCATGTTGGGAATACGAAAAGATAAACAAAAATGTGTGGGAATACTTACAAGGCACACCTACTGAATGTAAATCTGATGCCGGTGCATCTTGGTTGGTCAGGTGGGAAAAAGGTGAAGGATTACTCCTCTCATTGCCTACAGCATATCCAACGAAAGGACTCAAAGCTATTGGCAAAGCTGGGATAGCTATTCATCGGATGAGTGTGCTTTTTCCGTATTGGTATGTGAAAGAACGATTTCATCAAAATGTTGCAGTCATTGTCCCATACAACCCCGCCCATCTCCCCGCCATCTGGAGCTTCTGCTCCTCGCCGGAATACAACACTGCGGTGAGGCAGATTGACCAAAGTCTGAAAGTCACCAACGCCACGCTGGTCAAGGTTCCCTTTGATCTTGCTCACTGGAGCAAAGTAGCTGAAGCGCAATATCCCAACGGTCTGCCAAAGCCCTATTCCGACGACCCGGCCCAGTGGATCTTTCACGGGCACCCTTGCGGTTCATTGGTGTGGGATGAAGCATCCAAATGGACAAAGAGCGGCTCGCTCCGCAGTGACAGCACTGTCCTGCACATCGCTGTAGCCCGATTGCTCGGCTATCGCTGGCCTGCCGAACATGATCCAGCGATGGAGCTGGCCGATGAACAGCGCGAGTGGGTAAACCGCTGCGAAGCATTGTTGCCTTATGCTGACGGTGACGGTATTGTCTGCATCCCTCCTGTTCGGGGTGAAGCCTCCGCTGCTGACCGCCTGCTGAAATTGCTTGCCGCCGCCTACGGCGATGTTTGGTCAACCGACATGCAGGCACAGTTGCTCAACAGCGCCGACCATGCTGGCAAAACCCTCGAAACCTGGCTGCGCGAAAAGTTCTTCACCCAGCACTGCAAGCTCTTTCAGCACCGCCCCTTCATCTGGCACATCTGGGACGGCCTCCGCGACGGCTTTGCGGCCCTCGTCAACTACCACAAGCTCGATTACAAGAACCTCGAAACCCTCATCTACACCTACCTTGGCGACTGGATCAGCCGCCAGAAACAGGATATCACCGCAGGTGTTGATGGCGCCGAGGAGCGCCTCGCCGCCGCCGAAGCACTCAAGAAAAAGCTTGAACTCATCCTCGAAGGCGAAGCCCCTTACGACATCTTTGTTCGCTGGAAACCGCTCGACCAGCAACCCATCGGCTGGAACCCCGACCTCAACGACGGCCTCCGCCTCAACATCCGCCCCTTCCTCACCCTCCCCGACGTCGGCAAAAAAGGAGCCGGAATCCTCCGCGACAAACCCAACATCAAATGGGACAAAGACCGAGGCAAAGACGTAGAATCCGCCCCCTGGTTCCCTATCTTTAACGGTGACCGGATTAATGACTATCATGTAAGGCTGGAAGAGAAACGTAACGTGATGGAGAACAAACAATGAGCGCCAACAACACTGTTTTGGTAAACATCGATATCGCCCCTTTGGATGGGGTTGATGTCAGCAATGAAGAGGTAGTCATTACCACACCGTTTGATACCAGCAAAATTCGGGTAGAAACCAAAAATACCCAAATGGATGCTTTGATAAAACGTATTAAAAATAAGGAGATCGATCTTGCCCCAGGATTTCAGCGCCGTGCCGGAATATGGAGTGACAAAGCGCAGAGTCTGCTTATAGAGTCGATGCTGATAAAAATTCCTTTGCCAGCATTCTATATGGATGCAACGAATGATGACCGCTGGTTGATCGTTGATGGATTGCAGCGCTTGACAACCATCCGCCGATATGTGATTTCTGAAGAGTTGGCGTTAAGCGGATTGGAGTTTTTGACGGATTACGAGGGGAAAAAGTTTAGTGAATTACCCCGTAGTTTTCAGCGTCGTATTGAAGAGACTGATATTGTTGTCTATCAAATTCAGCCAGGTACACCCGATGATGTTAAATTCGATATTTTCAGGCGTATCAATACGGGAGGTGAGCCATTAAGCGCTCAGGAGATTCGACATGCCCTGAATCAGGGACAAGTTACTCAGTGGTTGGAACGGTTGGCAAATTCGGCGGCTTTTACCGCTGCTACTGAAGGGGGGATTTCTCCAAAGCGAATGGATGATCGTGAGTGTGTTTTGCGTTTTTTAGCGTTTAGTCTATCTCCTCCAAATAGTTACGAGGCAAATAATTTTGACCTGTTTCTTAATAGTGCGATGCAGAGAGCGAACAAGCTTGATTTAAGAGTTTTGCTGGAGTATGAAAATCTTTTTTATAAAGCAATGAACACTGCACAACAGATATTTTGTAATGATGCTTTTCGTAAGCGATATAAGGAAAGAGAATCACGGTATCCAATCAACAAGGCACTTTTTGAAGCATGGTCGGTAACTCTTGGTAAACTTGATAATGATGAGTGCTCCCGGCTTGTCAGGCAGAGCGAAGCATTAAAAACAAAATTTTTAACGCTTATGAATGATGACAAAGAGTTTGAGGCGGCAATCTCTCAAGGTACTGGTTCTGTAAAACGGGTTCGTTACCGTTTTGCTCAAATTAAGAGAATTATTGAGGAGTGTTTGGTATGATTGAGCAAATCATGATAAAAAATTTCAAGTGTTTTGAGGATGTTGTTATTCCGCTAAAACCGTTTACCGTCCTCTCTGGTGTTAATGGTATGGGCAAAAGCTCTTTTTTACAGTCGCTTTTACTTTTGCGCCAGTCACTCAAGTATCGAACAAAAAAATCGGCGGCACTGTTAAATGGTCCGTTGATCGAACTGGGTTATTCCGATGATGTTCTTTACGAAGGGGCTCAAAAAGATGAGATCATAACATTGGCCGTGACTGAAAATAGAGAACAGGTACATTGGTCATTTCAGTATGAAAAAAGCAAACAAGAGTTGGATGGTAATGAAAATGGGTTTTTAGCTGCCAATAGCAGCCTGTTAAAGGATGATTTTTATTATCTCAGAGCTGAGCGGATTGGGCCTCGAAATGCTTTTCAATCAAGTTTCAAAGAGGGAAAAAATTATAATACTATAGGCAATAGCGGAGAGTATTGTGCTGCTCTTTTGGCGGCTCATGAACGCCAACCCATTGTTTCAAGAACTCTTTTGCATCCAGATGAGCCGCTGAACGAACTCAGAGCTCAAGTGGAAGCATGGCTTTCTGAAATCGGACAAACTCCTCGTATACACCTGAATGAACATCAAAGCATGGACCTGGTCAATTTACAGTTTTCGTTTTTGCGCGATGGTGTTCCCTCCAACAAATATAGACCAACCAATGTCGGGTTTGGCTTAACGTATTCCTTGCCTGTTTTTGTCTCTTGTCTGTTGGCAAAACCGGGTAGTATGGTTTTGATTGAAAATCCGGAAGCTCACTTACATCCAAAAGGGCAGGTCGTGATGGGTAAATTTCTTGCTATGGTAGCGGCGAGCGGTGTTCAGGTCATCATCGAAACTCATAGTGATCATGTCCTGAATGGCATTCGCATTGCTACCAAAAGGAAAAATATTCAACCGAATGATGTCGCTTTTCATTTTTTTCAACGGAATAGCGGTTCTCAATCCACATCAATTATCTCTCCAAAAATTAATGCCGATGGCAGACTGGACTGTTGGCCAGAAGGCTTTTTTGATGAATGGGAAAAAGGATTGGCTGAATTGTTATAGGAAAAAAATATGGATCAACTATTTAATGAGCTATCGGCCTGTTGTTGTTATCAATCAAAACAGAGCGCAAATGCTGGCATCGAGAGGATGCTGAAATTAGTAATCGAAATGAATAAGATCGGTTACGCTCAACAACTGCGCACTACACGGGATTTTGGACAGCTTGAAATCGCACCACAATATACGATACATGATTGGGTGTATGATCGAAATAATTGGGTTGACAGAGACTTTCAGCGACGTCTTCTGACATTTGTAGCAAAATCGCCCTATGTAGAGGAATTCCTTGATACATCGCAAAAAGAGTTGGTGCATGAGTTTACTTTTGATGGGTCTAACGCCTGTGGTCTGGGATTGGCCTACTTATGGGGAAGTTGCACCCTTTCTCTCGACGGCGACAGTCGTTTTGCAAATGATCGGATAAGCCTCAAATTCTATCAGATTGATGATACACGGGAGTTGGAAGAAATAGTTCAAGTCATCAATTTGACAACTTTGGAACACATTTCAGCGAATAGTAAAACATTACGCAATAGCTTTGTTAAAGAGATAACGAATGGTTCCAAGCTATTGCAGCAATCTGAGAGCCTGTTTCCAAATCTCTCGTTCAGTGAAAAAGCAAAAAAACAGATCGAAGAACTTACTGGTAGTGAGCAATATTTTCAGGAGATCGTTCGCCATATCAAGGTATTACATGAAACAATGGCGAATTGGTCAAGTGGCTCATTTGATCCACAAGGAATAACTTGGAATCCGGAGTCCGTAACCACTCTAAACCAGTATGGTACTACTCGACAGTTTACCTGCTCTGATGGTGTTGTTCGTCTTTTCTCTTATCATTCAAAGCTCGTGAGTGCTAATAAACGAATACATTTTTATCCAATTACTGAGCAACATACTCTTCATATTGGCTATGTCGGTGATCATTTGCCAACAACCAAATTCAAGACTTGATATGAATGATTTTTCAAAGAATTCAGAAATCAAGGGCTGTTTGAATCGCCAGGATATCGAATAAGAATTGTTGCCAGTCACTTGATTTTGGAAATAAAAAGCATTGGTTTGCAAGTTACAGAGAGAAGAAATGATCAAACATCTCAAAATGATAAATGTCGGGCCTGCAGCTACGTTAGAGCTGGAGTTCGGCAAAAGGATCAATCTCCTTACTGGCGACAATGGTCTGGGAAAAAGCTTTTTGCTCGATATCGTCTGGTGGTCGTTGATAATGAAAAAGAAATACTTGATATGATTACTGAACTGAAATTAAAAAACTGGAAAAGTTTCAGGGATGCAACGCTGTATATCGACCCTGTTACCATTTTAATCGGTACAAATGCCAGCGGCAAATCAAATACTCTTGATGCGTTACTTTTTTTACAGCGGGTGGCCTCTGGTGTTGGTATATACCCGTCAATTCAGGGGGATGTCAACCTCCTGCCCATTCGTGGAGGGGTGGAGTGGGTTTGCTGCAAGCCGACGAGAGAGTTTTCGATGGTGATTACTCTAAACACTGAAGATAAAGATATTGAGTATCGATATGTATTGAGTGTTCTTGTAAACGGTGTAAAAGCTGAGGTCTCTGGTGAGGAGCTAACGCTTCTTAAGTATGGTCCTCGTAGTCAGACGCCCAGAGAGATACGCCTGTACTATACCCAGCCTCAGGAAAGCGCAGCTCCCGGGATTCCCTCTTATTTTTCGACTGGCACAAAAGGGCCTGGAAAACGAATTGATGTTAGCCGCTCACACATTGTATTGGTACAGGCTGAATCATTTTCTTTGAGAAAAGAGGTACAGGAAGGGATTAAAGAGGTCTTATCTCAATTGCAAAAAATATTTGTTTTTGATCCTGTTCCGAGTCATATGCGGAATTATGTTCCTTTTTCTGAAACGCTCCAGCCTGATGGATCAAATATTGCAGGTGTACTTGCGGCGCTTGACCCATTACGAAAAGATGAGGTTGAAAATACTCTAACGCATTATCTGAAAAAACTTCCTGAACGTGATATTCAGAGAATTTGGACTGAACCAGTCGGGAAGTTTCAAAATGATGCAATGTTATACTGTCAGGAGAATTGGTCCAGTGAAATTGATCTTTTCTCTACTGAACCTCACATTGTTGATGCAAGAGGAATGTCTGACGGAACCCTCCGATTTCTTGCCATTGTAACAGCTTTGCTTACCCGCCAATCAGGTAGCCTTCTCGTTATTGAAGAGGTGGATAACGGCTTGCATCCATCAAGGGCTCATATTTTGATAGAGATGCTTAAATCTTTGGGTCATGATCGAGGTATTGATGTAATCGTTACGACACACAATCCCGCACTCCTTGATGCTGCAGGGGTATCAATGGTTCCGTTTATCATCGTTGTTCATCGGGATAGCCACACAGGCAATAGTTTATTGACACAACTTGAAGATATTGGCCAGTTGCCAAAACTTATGGCGGGCGGAACATTGGGGCAATTATCAACAGAAGGACGCATTGAGGCTGCTGTCAATCAAGGGATGGAATCATGAGAAAAGTCCTGATTCTGGATACAAGTATCCTCTGTGTATGGCTTGACGTGCCTGGTATGGAAGGCTGTGGGCCTGACAGCGATCGTTGGGATAAACTACGAGTTGAAGAAAAAATACAAGAAGAAGAAAAGAATCGAACTACTTTTGTGCTACCTCTTGCAAGCATTATTGAAACCGGAAATCACATTGCCAAGTCACTTCATAGTCGTTGGGAGAGAGGAACTGCATTAGCCGAGTTGATAAAAAAAAGTGCTAAAGAAGAAACGCCCTGGGCTGCTTTTTCAGAGCAATCTGTTTTGTGGTCTCCTGAAAAACTTGAAAGTTTGGCAATCGAGTGGCCGAATTTAGCGGCTCAAGGAATCTCGTTGGCAGATGCAACAATAAAGAATGTTGCTGAATATTATGCGCAGCTTAACTGCCAGGTTGAAATATTAACAGGAGACTGGGGGTTGAAAGCGTATGAACCCATTCAGGTTGTTTCAATTCCAAGGCGCAGACAAAAGCGATGATGTCCTCCGCGGCAAACCCAACATAAAATGGGACAAAGACCGGGGCAAAGACGTAGAATCCGCCTCCTGGTTCCCTATCTTTAACGGTGAGCGGATTAATGACTATCATTTGAGGTTGGAAGAAAAATGACGCAATTATACTTGAACGGTAGCAATAGAGTATTCAATCAACCGAAAACAAGAGATGGATTTTGAGGTGACTTATGCTGAAAGCTGAGTTTTTTGAAATGGTCGCCAATGGTGAGAATTCCGGTGTGGAATTTAAACGGGATGATATTCGGCCTGAGCAGTTGGCAAAGGAGATTGTTGCCTTCGCGAATGTTCAGGGTGGCCGAATTTTTCTTGGCGTTGAGGATAATGGAGAGTTTACCGGGCTTCAGCGTGCCCATGCTCAGGAGTGGGTTTTGAATGCGTTCCGCGATAAGGTGCACCCTCAAATCATTCCTTACTATGAAGAGATAGAGCTTGAAAAGGGTTTGCGAATCGGGGTGATAACGATTGCTTCCGGAATATCAAAACCCTATGTGATGCGCCACAATAACCGCGAAGAGGTCTATATTCGAATGGGCGATCGCTCAGAACTTGCGTCACGGGAACAGCAACTGCGCCTGTTTGAAAGCGGCGGGTTGCTTCATGTTGAGGTGCTGCCGGTTGCGGGTACATCATTATCCACTCTTGATAAAAGCAGGCTGGCTTATTATTTGCGGGACATTGTCAAGGATCCTGAGATTCCACAAACCGATGGCGAATGGATAGAACGCCTGCTTGGTCTTGGGTTGATAGCCGATGATGGTATGGGTAACAGGGTTTGTTCGATAGCCGGATTGCTCTGCTTTGGCATAAAACCCAGACGTTTTCTCCGTCAGGCTGGACTGCGAGTGATGGCGTTTCAGGGGGATGATAAAGAGTATCAGGCGTTGCTCGATGTGGTGCTTGACGCACCGTTGGTCGGTCGATGGCAACGCTCTGCATCAGGGCAAAAAGAGCTGGTTGATGAGGGTCTGATTGAAAAATTTTCTTCTATGATTGAACCCTTTGTCACTCAGGAGGCATCCGTGATTGATAACAATATGCGGCGGGAAAAAAGCTGGTATTATCCATGGGAAGCCATCCGCGAAACCGTTATTAATGCGCTGGCTCACCGTGACTGGACAAGGTCGGTCGATATTGAAGTGACAAATTACTCTGATCGTCTGGAGGTCATCAGCCCCGGGAAACTTCAAAATTCAATGACTGTCAGCAAAATGGTTGCCGGACAACGCTCGCCACGAAATACCCTGATTATGGAAATCCTGCGTGACTATGGGTATGTTGACGCAAGAGGGATGGGTGTGCGAACCAAGGTTATTCCTCTGATGCGGACGTTCAATCAGGCAGAACCGGTATTTGAGGCAACAGAGGATTATTTGAAAACCATACTGTACCGGAAGGGGGAAAATGGGTGATGTAACTCTTCTCGAGAAACAACAAGCGCCAAAGATAACGTTAAAGAAAACTCATGCTTAAACATCTGAAATTACATAACGTCGGGCCATCTCAAGCCATGGAGCTGGAATTCGGTAAACGGATGAACCTGATTACTGGCGACAATGGTCTGGGAAAAAGTTTTTTGCTTGATATTGCATGGTGGTCGCTAACGCGAAAATGGCCTGCGGAGATTAATTCGAAGCTGACTGCCGGAAAAAAAGCCCTGCCCACAGGAAAAGACGCGGCATCTATAGGGTTTTCGTTTAACGGATTAATAAAATTAGAAGAGTATACCAGTAATTATCAGAGAAAAGAACAAGCTTGGACTGGCAGTTCGGGCAGACCATCGAATCCTGGACTTGTTTTTTATGCAATGTCAGACGGAAGTTCAGCAGTATGGGATCCAGCGCGAAATTATTGGAAAACACATGAAGGCATAGATATTCAGGATCGAATTCCTGCTTATGTGTTTACCCCTTCTGAAGTATGGGATGGATTACCGGGTAAAGATGGCAAGCCGCTTTGTAATGGACTTATTATCGATTGGGCAGGATGGCAGAAAGAAAGAGGTGATCCTTTCAATGTCTTATGTGCAGCGCTTCAGGTGCTCTCTCCTTCGGAAAAGGAGCCTTTGAAACCAGGTGATTTGACCAGAATCAGTCTTGATGATGCTCGGGATATGCCGACTATCAGGATGCCTTATGGAGAAGATATCGCCATAGTACATGCGTCATCTGGTATGCGCCGTATTTTTGCATTGGCATATCTTTTGGTTTGGTCTTGGGAAGAGCATAAAAAAGCATCGATTTTGTCAGGGGAAGATCCTGCTTCTCAAATCATTTTCTTGATTGATGAGGTCGAGTCCCATCTTCATCCACAGTGGCAGCGACAAATAATTCCTGCATTATTGAGTGTTGTCAAAAAACTGACTGAAAAAGCTGAAGTTCAAATCATTACAGCAACGCATTCTCCACTGATTATGGCATCTGTCGAACCCTTGTTTGACAGCAAACAGGACGCCTGGTTTGATCTCGATTTGGAGGATAAAAAAGTTGTGTTAAGACAACGTGACTTTGAAAAACATGGGGAAGCTGCGAAATGGCTGATAAGCGAAGCATTTGACCAGAAAAGTGGACGGGCTCTGGAGTACGAACAACTTGTTGAAGAAGCGTCATTACTTCTTGAAATCGATAATCCGGAAATAGAGCAAATTGAAAAGATGAATGGGAAACTTGTTACTGCATTAAGCCCGATTGATGATTTCCTTTTCAGTTGGCGTTATATTTGCAAACAAAAGGGCTGGTTGAAATGATTCCTGTTACGTTACAGCCAGAACCGGCTGATTTTGATGCACGTGTTCGACAGCCAGGGCTTATCTGGCTCTCTTCAAAAAATATTGCTGTGAACTCTGCGCCCCCTAAAGCGTCAGATCTTCCCAATTACTGGACACGTTCCAATAAGCAACTATGGGACTCTTACAATGGAGTGTGCGCCTATCTTGCCATCTATTTCAAATGGCCTACTGGGGCTGCGTCAACAGATCATTTTGTCGCAAAATCAAAACATGCGGGAGATGCATACGAATGGCGAAATTACCGTTTATCATGTCTGGGACCGAATCGTTACAAGAATAAGTTTAATGATGTGCTTGATCCAATTGGCCTTCAAGCGAACACCTTCATATTAAATCTTGCCAACGGTAAAATTCGTCCTAATCCTCTGTTGACTGCCGTACAACAAGAAACGGCTCGCAAGACTATTATACGCTTGAAGCTGAACAGTCCGGAACACAACGAAATGCGTTCGAAGTGGTTTTTTCGGTATCTGCGAGGAAAAGACGAACAGATCCTCCGTGAATTGTCTCCTTTCGTTTGGTACGAAGCTCAACGGCAGGGGCTGTTATGAAAATCATTGAGCATCTTCTTCTTTCTCTTCGCGCCGCATGCGTTCACAACCCTGAAATTCAGGTTGCACCGGCGTGCATCCTTTGGCCTGATCGTGATCGTCAGTGGGAGGCTATTGTCCCCCGGTTACAAGCGGAACTGCCTGAACTGTTTGTGCTTGGTGACTATGCGCCTGATAAAAAGAAAGGGCCTGCTATCTGGTTGCGCTGTGTTCTTGGCGGTCAAATAGGTGATTTATCCATTCCGAAGAGCAGTACACCTGTGCTCTATCTGCCCGGTGTCAGCCGTCAGGATTTACGGGCGGTAGAGAGCTGCCCGGATCATCTTAAACCTTTAGCTGAGCTGCAATACCGCGGGATTGTCTGGTCGCAGATCAATGCCAAGGATTGGACCATACTTGCATATCTCAAATCGGATCAGGGCGGCCTTGGGCTGGACGTTGCCCAGGATAATGAAGCGAAAAATGCAATGCAGATGGCTCTTTACCGGTTGCTCGATGAAGAAGTGGAGCTGTTGAAAGGGAAACGGCTTGACAAGGATTATTTTAATACCCTGCTTACCGGTGGAGATCCTGTTCGTGATGTGCTGCAATGGCTCGACCAG
>CAILXB010000006.1 GCA_903838025.1 uncultured Chlorobiaceae bacterium | reverse complement strand
TGGCAGACACCTTCAATTTGAAACGTTAACCATCATGAGTCTCTCTTTTTTTATCAATGGTTCTCTCTCTTTGAATACCCCCTGAGAATATACACAGAAAGAGATTGCATCTGCAATGGCGTTCCCCGCCTGATAACTGGTTTCTTGCGCTGCCGGGTTACATCGAGGATCTTGACTTTTTCCCCGAGTTTGATTGCCCTTGAGGATGATCACTTCAAAAGGCTTGGCTTTGCTGCACCGCCCACAGTTTTTTGTTACAATAATACAGGAGCAACAACCCCTGTCAGTAACTATCCTGAAGGCGCTACGCCGGAAGGGCTCTACGATATGGCGGGTAATGTATGGGAGTGGCTGGAGAACTGGTATGATAAAGATCAAGAGTGGGTTGCCGGGCGCGGGGGGGATTATACTGATAAAGCTGATGCTCTGCGCTGCTCCTCCCGGTTCAGCTTCAATCCGTGGTACTACTACGACGACTATGTGGGTTTTCGAGTGATTCGTTCCAGTCATTCTTCCTCTTCCTGAATTTCTGTCTCTTTGTTCTCTGGAAATCTGGAAAACAATGGACGCTTATACCCGGGAGCGCCGAGCTCCAGCTCGGCAAAAAATGAGGATAATGTGCTGAGTTGAGCGTTTGCACAAACCTGAGTCTACGCAGCAGAGCAGACGAAACCATTTTGCACATTGACGCTCTCTTTTTTATATTCGGTCATAAAGAGGCGTTAATAATTCTTAAGGGATTGTATATGATCGTTTATGAAGAGAAGGCTCCTATGCCTTTGCCGGTTAAACGCGCTGTCATGAAGTTTGGTCGGGATTTGTCGCTGGCGAGACGACGTCGCCGGTTTTCGCAGGAGTCGATGGCTCGGCGGATAGGTATTTCGGTCTCCAGCTTGAGGCGGCTTGAAAAAGGCGACCCAAGTTTGAGTTGGGGTACTATTGCTCGTGCCATGTATGTGCTTGGTGAAATTGAGAAGCTTAACCAACTGCTTGATACGGCAAAAGATGATATCGGCCTTATGTTGATGGATGAGCAGTTGCCCCGGCGCATCCGTTCCAGAAAGCTTTCACCGGAGGCCGGTGCGCTATGAGCCGGGCGATACAGCGAGGCTCCTGACCTGCTGTTGACCGAAACGCATCAGTACCACAAGGCTGCTTCTGAAAATGATTCTGTTTTTCATTTCGCCATTGCCGATACGGCACCTGATGGCTGGGGCTGCCGTGTCATTGCGCGTGACCATGCAAAGCGTCGTACAGTGCAGATTGCACAAGGCATGGTGCAGCCTTTTGAGCCTCTTACACAATGGGACTATCTGGTCGGGGTGGATGATTTCAGCCGGATTGGTGCCCTGCGTTTGCGTGATGAAACGGGCAACTATCTGCGAACCCTGGAGAGTGGCGACAGGGCAACGCCACCCTTGCTGGAGTTGGGTTTTATGCTTGGAGCAAGCCATGCCGTTGAGCGGGGGAGGGAGACGGAAGCTGATCTTCGTTACCTCCGTGGCCGGGGAACCTCACTTGGCGGACTTCGTCCGAAATGCTCCGTTATTGATGACGATGGGCAGTTGGCCATTGGCAAGTTCCCAAGCGTCAAGGATCAGCGCAGTGTGACCAAAGGCGAAGTATTAGCCTTGCGCCTTGCTCTGGTTGCCGGTATTGAGGCCGCTCTGGCTCGTATTGTCTATGCTGATAACTCTCCCGTGGCAGTCGTGCGTCGTTTTGATCGTACGCCTCAGGGTGGTCGTATTCCTTACCTGTCGGCAGCATCTCTCCTTCAGGCCCGCCGGGATGATGAGTGTGCATACAGTGAGATAGCCGAGCGTATCATTGCCACCTGTGCCGATCCAAAACATGATCTGGCAGAGTTGTGGCGTCGTATTGTTTTTAATCTGCTCATTACCAATGTGGATGATCATCTTCACAATCATGGCTTTCTGCACGTCGGTCACGGTCAGTGGCGGCTTGCGCCAGCTTTTGATCTCAATCCATTTCCCGACAAGGATCAGGAACTCAAAACCTGGTTGACGGAGGAGACGGGGCCTGTATCCTCTATCACAGAAGTGGTGCGTGTTGCCGCTCAGTTCTGGCTCAACAGAGAGCATGCGCTTGAAATCCTGCGGCAGGTCTATGACGCCATAGAGAGCTGGCGCGTTGTGGCTCTTACTTCGGAGGTTGGCATGGAGCCTCATGATCTGGACGATTTTGCGCCAGCTTTTGAGCATGAGCAGATGAGGCTGGCGGCAACGCTTCTTCGGCAGGGTTGAGTGGGGTGAATGTGTAAAACTCATGAAAAAAATGCTCCTGATTTGAAAAGTATCGTGCGATATTCTGGTAAATTGGTTGAGACAAACGAGCAAGATTTTACTGTGCATCAGGTTGTTTTGTACCGGTGTTGGATGGGGTGCCGCGATGATGGTGTTGTGGGTTGAATTATACCGTAATCATTGTATAGTTATGTATAAATAGGTATAATCAAATATAATTTCCAATAAATCAGGTTTGTCGATGGACAATATCAGAAATCCCTTCTCTCCCGGCGCTGGCTCTCCTCCTCCAGAACTTGCAGGACGTGATGCCATTCTGGAGCTTGCCAATGTGCTTTTCGGACGGGTGCGCCTTAAACGCTCCGAAAAGAGCATGATGATGACAGGGCTGCGAGGTGTGGGCAAAACGGTTCTGCTGAATGAAATGGAGCGTATGGCTCTCCATGATGGATATCGAACTCTTTTTCTTGAAGCGCAGGAGAACAAGTCATTGGTGTTGCTCCTTGTGCCGCAGTTGCGCAAGCTTCTTTTCGATCTTGACAGGGTTGCTGGTGGTGGCGAAAAGGTACGTCGTGCTCTTGCTGTTTTGAAAAGCTTCATTGGTGGCGTAAAGGTATCGCTGGGCGATGTTGAGATTGGTCTGGATATTGATCCTGAAAAGGGGAGCGCTGACAGTGGAGACCTGGAGGTCGATCTTTCGAGCCTTTTTGTTGCTGTGGGTGAAGCTGCCGAGGAGCGCAAGAGC
>CAILXB010000005.1 GCA_903838025.1 uncultured Chlorobiaceae bacterium | reverse complement strand
GCAATAAACCGCAACCTCTATCACAATGCTCCAGTGTGACGAAACAGTCTCGACTGGCGCATTCTTCCCAAGCTGAAAGAGACTTTTCAGGAATCGAAACTCCCATTTCGGGTCGACCGAACCACAATTTTTTCCCTGGTTACCAAGTTCAGGTATTTCTTGAGATTCTTGCGTAACTCTGTTGTGCTGATCGCTATCATGACTATCTCTCCTGCATTGTGTTTACAGCATATTGTAAAAAGTATAGCCATTTTTCCGTCAAAAACCTCAAAGAGCTGTGCCCCGAGATGGGCTCTTGTGGCGGTCAAAGAGTGCATAACAACAGTCGCTATAAGGTCACAAAAGCCAAAAAGGATGATTTTGCTGGTTGCGTTCTTGCTTTTTTGCTTATATTTGCGGAAAACGACCAGCAATTATGGAAAAATTATTTCAGATATTCAGTTCCAGAGTTCAGGCTGTGGACACCTCTTTTCGACGCTATCTGTGGTATGATATCGACTGGAAGAACAGGTTGATAGCCATTACAGGAGCGAGAGGTGCAGGTAAAACCACACTGCTCCTCCAGTATATCAAGGAAACATTTGGCAATACTCTTGGAGAGGTTTTTTACGCAAGCCTGGATAATCTTTATTTCACAAAAACAACCCTCTCCGTTTTTGCTGATGATTTTGTCAAGCAGGGAGGAAAGTTCCTCTTTCTTGACGAAGTGCACAAGTATCCAGAGTGGTCGCGTGAAATCAAAAATATTTACGATAACTATCCTCAGCTCTCCATTGTTTTTACCGGCTCTTCTGCACTCGATATTTTCAGGGGAAATGCCGATTTGAGCCGACGGCTCCTGCACTACAGCCTCAATGGCCTTTCATTCAGAGAGTTCATTGAGTTGAAATATCATCATCGGTTTCCGGTTTTTTCTCTCACCGATGTCACTGAAAAAGCGTTTGATATCAGCACGGCGATCAATGCGGTCATCAAGCCGGTTAAACTTTTTGAGGAGTATCAGAAAATTGGCTATTACCCCTTTTTTGCAGAAGATGAAAAAAACTATACGCAGCGTCTTTTGCAAACCATCAACCAGACCCTTGAAAGTGATCTTCCTGCTGTTGCAAAAATTGGTTATTCCTCAGTGTATGCTCTTCGTAAATTGTTTGCCGTCATCGCTGAAACCGTACCGTTCAAGCCAAATATCCTGAAGCTGAGCCAGCAGATTGGCATTGACCGCGAGACCCTTCTCAAATACCTTCATCTGCTCTCAAAGGCTGATTTGCTGCTGCTTTTACATGCTGATACGCGAGGGATAAGCCAACTGAACAAGCCTGACAAAGTCTATCTCAATAATGCAAACATGATGTATGCCCTTGCTGAAAGTCCGGTGAATACAGGCACCATGCGAGAGACATTTTTTTACAACCAGACAAGGGTTCGGCATACCATCAATTATACCAACAAAGGGGATTTTCTCGTTGACAGAACGTTTGTGTTTGAGGTGGGAGGAAAAAACAAGACCCAGCAACAGATAGCAGGGATTCCGAACGCCTTTATTGCCGCCGACAACATTGAGTATCCCTGGAAAAACACCATCCCGATCTGGATGTTTGGCTTTTTATACTAACCCGCGCGCCAATCTTCCCCATAATCCTGGCCGTTTCCGTCAGCGCGACAATGATGCGCTGGTAGTGGCGGACATCTTCGAAGCTGAGTTCACTACTCTCGGAAAGTTGATCTTCAAAAACTCTTTGTATTTTTCCCGGTAGCCTGGGCTGTGGAGCACGGCTTAGATGTAGTCGAGGAGGTTGATGGGAATAAACGACAACATCCCTTACGGAATGGGTTGGAATACGACGTGTTTTATTGTATGATTCAGTCGGATGTATGGAGTTTTATTTTGGTTTTTAGCCCAAGTAATGATCTACCTTTTCATGGAACGGAATACAGATTATGGGTCACCGATCCAGCTTTTGAACGGAACTATCTGGCAAAACCGGATGGTATGTACAAGATTGGAGAGTGTTTTTTGACAATCAGTCTTGGCGAGGCGTTTGACGATGCCAGTTATAAGCTGATTGCCGCAATCTTTGATCGTGAATCGGGAGATCTATCATGACTCTTGCAAAGCGACCCATTTTCACTCTTGGCCATTCTACCCATTCGCTTGAAGCATTCATGGCACTCCTTCGTCAACATGAAGTGGCGGCAGTTGCTGATGTACGCTCGTCACCGTATAGCCGATTCAATCCACAATTCAATCGAGAACTCTTGTCAGAAGAGTTGAAGGCACAAGGAATTTCCTACGTGTTTTTAGGGCGTCAGTTGGGTGCCCGAAGCGAGGATCCTGCATGTTATGAAAAAGGCCGGGTTCAGTTTCCGCGTTTGGCCAAGACTCCCCTTTTTTTAGAGGGTATTGAACGGATAATGCGAGGCGCTGATGCATATCGAATTACCCTGATGTGTGCAGAGAAAGATCCCATTGAGTGTCACAGAGCGCTACTGGTGTCACGCAAACTTTTTGAGCTGGGGATTCCGGTCAACCATATTCTGGCTGATGGAGCCATTCAGACTCACGAAGAGTTGGAATCTCGCTTGCTTTCGATATGCAATCTCCCTGATGGAGATATGTTTACGAGCCGCGAGGAATTTATTGCACAAGCGTATTCCATTCAAGGAAATCGTGTGGCATATCAGGATGAAGTCATGGCTGAACAGAAAAAAGTTCTCCAATCATGAAGATTTTTACCATCGGCTTTACACAGAAAAACGCAGAGCAATTTTTCAACAATTTAAAACAGCCTGGTTTGGCAAGAGTTCTTGATGTTCGGCTTAATAACGTTTCTCAATTGGCCGGATTTACGAAGATGAAAGACTTGCAGTTTTTCCTCCATGAAATCAATAACCTTGATTACGTTCACCTACCTGAATTGGCGCCGACCAAAGAAATTCTTGATGGCTACAAGAAAAATGGCGGCGATTGGAAGAGTTATGAAAAGCAATTCTTGTCATTGATGGCATCACGTCGCGTTGAGAATCTGATCGACAAGGATCTGGTTGATGGTGGCTGCCTTCTCTGTAGCGAGGTCACACCTGAGCATTGCCATCGACGGCTGGTCGCTGAATATTTCCGTGACAAATGGGGCAATGTGGAAATTGTGCATTTGTAAGCACCAGATTCATCTTTTTCCCTTGGTGAAATTATCGTCTCGCTTATCGGGATCTGGTCGAGAAGCAGTTATAAGTTCTTCAAAGTATTGTACTAAAGGTTGTAGTTCAAGCCACTGAAT
>CAILXB010000004.1 GCA_903838025.1 uncultured Chlorobiaceae bacterium | reverse complement strand
GTGGTCGATAAATGCGGAGAGCTGTAGATGTTCTTTGTTCTCAAGCGGGTTCATGCGCAATGAAAAACTTCCGCTGTAGCCTTTATTACCTGATGCCTCTCCAGAGGTGAAGCCATGAACGGAGTTCACGCCGCCAATAAGCCACTCTTCGCCTGCCAGCAGATTATTATCCGAATACTGGCCTGAAAGCCTGATCAGTGTTGAAAAGATATTGCTTACCGGTAGTAGATGAGCAACGTCGAGGTTGAATCGGGTAAAGTCGTTGTTTGCATTGCTGCGGCTTGCGAACAGGTCTCCAGGCTTTGTGCCGTTCAAAAAGTTTCCAAGCCCTTTGGTAACGGTGAAACCGGCAAAACTTTTTCCGCCGAGAGCCATCATATCGCCCTGCAGACCGAGGTAAACCGCACGAACTTTGTCTTCACTCGAAATTGCATCAAGCAGATAGTATTTTGCATCACTTGCTCTCACGCCAAGCTTGAGAGAGAGGGACGATTTACGGTTCACGACAACGGGGTGCTTGATAAAAACGTCGCCACTGACCTCATTATTATGAATGCCAAGCTCTGCAAACTCTTTACCGACTTCAAAATAGCCTGAGAGGGCGTTGATGCCGACGATGGTGCCCACTGAGTTCAAGGGAAAGGAGTAGCCGCCATTGACGATGTGCATCGTTTTGATTTTGTTTCCTGTAAACCCGCCAAGGGTTAAGAGTGAGCCTGAAATCAGCGGGTTGGTCCATTCCGCTTGTGCTCCATAGCGGTACCGGCTCACAAACTCCGACCCAAAGTTGTTGGCCGAGAGGTTAAGATGCAGCGGAAAAGAGTCTTCCACTTTAACTATGATATCGGTTGTGCCAGGCTCCACGCCGGGAACAAAGTTGGCTGTTACCTTGAGGTCAGTGAATGTGGAGTTCAGAAGAAGAAGGCCGCGCTCGATGCGATCGACCGTTAACGCTGTATTGCCTCCAGATGTCAGGTATTTGTTGATAAAGCGGCTTGAGTAGTTTTTGTTTCCTGTGATAATAATTTTTCCGATCCGGCCTTCAACAACCGTGATGGTAACAATGCCATTTGCAATATTCTGGGGCATGATATAGCCTTTGGCAAAGGGGTGACCACGCCGGGCGTACTCTGCCGTAACCTTGTCGGCAGCCTCGCGCAGTTTTTTCAGATCGCAGCGTTGGTTGATATAGCTCAGCAAAATTCCCTGAAGCTCGCTCTCCGCGATGGCGACATTGCCTTTCAATGCAAAACTTGTAATAGTGACGGTGCTGGACGCCTCCGCCGGTGTGGAGGAGGCAAAGGGAGCTTTTTTGTTGATGGGGGTTGCGACAGGTGTTGCGGCATGAACGCTATTCCATGAAAGCAATATCAAAAAAGAGGATGCTGCAACCTTGCGCCCCTTTGTTATAAAGTTTGTATTTTTATACGTCATAAGGTTGTGTTTTAAATTGTGTCAACAGCAAAAATAATAGTCGTATTCCCTTTTGTAATTTGGTTTTATCGTAAAATTACTTTTTTTTTGTCATTTTTTACTTTTCTTCTTTGTCAATATATAATTAATAATGATAAATAATTATTTGTACATAAGGGTGTACTCTTGATTGTCTGTCTCGTTTTGTATATGAAAAACAAGGGGATAACACATCCATATACATCAAGGATGCGTATTTTAAGGGTGTAAAAAAATAAAATTGCAACAAATATTTTTACAATGGTGCGCTTGTTATGGAATGCATACTATGGAGTGCTTATCAATTAAAACAATGGTTTCTGAATTGAGTTCTTTTTGGATTGTGTGAAATTATTGCTAAAAACAATGGATGTTTCAAGGAAGATTTATGATATGCTCTTGCCTTACAGATGGTTTTTCTGTTACTATTTTATTTCTGTTACATTGCCTTTGACAAAGAGAGAACGATGCCGGGAGTTCATCTTCCTGCCTGGCGCGATAGTTATGATCAACACTGATTGAGCGGCATGAATTTTCTCTTACGGTTTTTTCTGCGGCGAGTCCGAAGTATTTTGCCGATTTTCATACTTCTCATGGGCTTCATTCCTCTTTTGGCCCGCGCTGCGGTATCACCTGTCGTACTCAATAATGCTCCCTCTTACGATTTGTCGGGACATCTTGAGCAATTGGTCGATCCCGACGGGAAATTTTTTCTTGCCGATGTTCTTTCCCCGGCCCTCTCTTCCCGCTTCAAGCCGCTTCATGGATATCTGAACAGAGGGTATAGCAGTGATGTTGTCTGGTTGCGTTTTACGATTATCCGCCACAAGGGTTTTCCCGGAAATGCGTTTCTGCGATTGCTTCCGCCTAACATGGACAATCTTGACCTCTATGTGCAGAGTGGAGCCTCCTCATTGGTGCCAGCCTCCTGGCATAAAATCTCTCTGGGCGACCATATTCCGCTCGTTGACCGTCTTGTGCGGAATCTTGATTTGGTAGCACCGCTCTCTTTGCCTCTTGAAACGCCGGTCAAGGTTTATATGAGGATTCAAACCTCCAGTGCCATCGACCTTGCCGGTGCTATTCATACCCGGGATGATTTAGTGCATATCACCGATGACGGAATTATTTTCCAAAGCGCCTATTTTGGTATTGCACTGATCATTGCTATGCTGAATCTGCTTTTTTTTCTCCGCCTTGGTGACCGGATTTATCTTTATTTTGCTCTTTTTGTTTTTACCCTCTTTGTCAATTATCTGGCCCAGGGTGGGCTTCTTACCCTTCTGCTTCCCAACTCGGAACGCCTGTTTTCAAATTATTTTACAGGGCTCTCTTTTGGTGCAACGCTGCTCTTTTCCTCCCTTTTTTCGATCCATATTTTCAAATCGAGCTTTCCCAAAGTTTGCCGTTTTCTGCAGGTGTTGCCCATTCTTGGTTTTTTTGCCATCGTGTCCGTCTCTTTGGGCTTCTACAATGAGATGCTTCTTTTTACCTTTCCCGGACTTATTCTTCTGATTATGGTTATCAGTGTGCTGAGTTTTCGCCTGGTCATTCAGGGAGAACCAGACGGAGTTGTTTATGTGGCCGCATTTGGCATCAGCAATCTTGGCTATTTATTGGATTTGTTGATGCAGGCCGGATGGATTCATCTCGACTGGTGGAGTGAGGGCAGTGTTCAGCTTCTCTCACTGCTCAACATGATTCTGATGTTTCTGATTATGACCAAGCGCTTGCGCTCGGCAGAAAAAAAGCTCGCTTCAGCCGCTCTTGATTCTGAAAAGAGGGCACTCGCTCTTGCCAGGGAGATGACCATTGAGTTGCAGGAGAGAACAACAGAGCTTGAGGTGGTGCTTGCATCTGAACGGCTGGCTGCAGATGCATTGCGTCAGAGCGAGGAGCAGTTCCGGAGCCTCTTTGAAGACCACTCCGCCGTTATGATGGTTCTTGACCCTGTTACAGGCGCAATCATTGACGCCAATCAGGCGGCAGCAGATTTTTATGGATGGCCGGTTGAAGAGCTTTGCCGGATGCATATCCAGGAAATCAATACACTTCCTCCTGAAATGGTGAAGGCTGAAATGGAAAAAAGTCGATTGTTGAAGCAAAATGAATTTCAATTTCGTCACCGGCGTGCTGATGGCTCTTTCCGCGATGTGGCGGTTTTCAGCAACAGTGTCAAGGTTGCTGCCAGAGAGCTGATTTACTCCATTGTTCATGACGTTACCGATCGCAAGCGTTATGAACAGGTTAATGGGTGCCGGCTTCGTATGCTCCAGATGGCTGGCGGCAGTTCAAGCGATGATTTGCTGAGGGCGGCACTTGAGGAGGCCGAGCAGTTGACGGAAAGTTCGATGGGTTTCTTTTTTTTCGTTGATGAAGATCAAACGACTGTTGTATTGCAGCTTTGCTCTACCCCTGGTCAGGATAAGAAGTGTTCAGTAGAAAAAAAGGGAGAGCACTCATTACTTGGAAAGGAAGGGGCATGGCACGATATCATAGAGAGCCACAGTGCCGTCATTCACAATAATGGTTCGACCTTTCGTCATTGCATCGGGATGCCGGTGGCTCATGCGGAGGTCAGGCGAGAACTGCTTGTGCCTATAATCGGGAACAACAGAGTTGTGGCAATCATGGGAGTAGGAAACAAATCCTGCAATTATAATGATAAGGATATTGAGTGGGTAGAGAACATTGCGAATCAGCTTTGGGATATTATTGCCAAAAAGAGTGCTGAGGAGGGTGCAAAAAAACTTCAGGATCAGCTTCTGCAGTCGTCGAAAATGGAGATGATTGGTCATCTTGCCGCCGGAATTGTCCATGAAATAAAGAATCCTCTCAATTATCTTACAATCAATCACTCTACTCTGCAAGAGGATTTTGATGATCTTGTTGAATTTGTTGCCTCTTGCCTCCAGATTATTGAAAAAGTGGGAGCACTCCCTTTGGTTGCTGAAGAGGTCGAGTTGCTTCGCGAAAAAGCGCAAACCATCGGCATAGATGATTTGCTTCACACTATTCCTGAAACTCTTGAAAACTCACACACTGGAATTGAACGCATAAAAACCATTAGTCAGGGTCTACAGAGCTACTCCTTCAAGAATGTTAGTGGTCGATTCAGCCACTATGATCTTAACAAGGCAATTCAGGAGGCGCTTGTTATTGCAAAAAGTGAATACCGCTCTGTTGCTACCCCTGAAGTACAATGTGAAGAGCTGCCGATGGTTCTTTGCGATCCCGCTCAGATCAACCAGGTGCTTCTCAACCTCATTGTCAACAGCATTCACGCCATCCAGTCACAAAATCGGGACTCTCATGGCAAGATAGATGTTAAGACCTGGGTTAGTCTTGAAAGTGTTTTTTGCTCTGTTGCTGATGATGGTCCGGGAATTCCTGAAGATGTTGTAGGGCGGGTTTTTGAGCCTTTTTTCACAACCAAGGAGATCGGAAAGGGGACTGGACTCGGGTTAAGTATCTCTTATGACATCGTTGTCAATAAACATCATGGAACCTTTTCAGTAGATTCTTCACCTGGGGGAGGTGCCGTTTTCACTTTTTCATTGCCTTTAGAAAAAAAGAATCTCGATCATTGATATATTAATTCAATCATAACCATCAAAAAAATGAAATTGAAAGTTGTAGCAGTTAACGGGAGTCCTCGCAAGGAGGGCAATACCTTTCATGCACTGATGGGAGTTGGCAGGCAGTTGCGTGAAAACAACATCGATTTTGAAATTTTGCACATTGGCAATCAGGTGGTCAGGGGATGCCTTGCCTGCGGAACTTGCGCAAAAAACAGGGATGAAAAGTGCAGTATAACCACCGACCCGGTGAATGAAGCGATTCAGCAACTCAAAGCGGCTGACGGACTCATTCTTGCTTCCCCGGTCTATAATGCTGGCATTGCAGGCACTATGAAATGTTTTCTCGATCGTGCTTTTTTTGTGGCTGGGTGCAATGGCGGGCTGTTCCGTCAAAAGGTGGCCGCATCGGTTGTCGCAGTTCGTCGCACAGGTGGATCCTCAACCTTCGATAGCCTGAACCATTATCTGACTTACTCGGAAATGATTCTTGCAACCTCCAACTACTGGAATATAACCCATGGCCGAACTCCCGGCGAGGTGTTGCAGGATGCTGAAGGGGTGCAGATTATGGATGTCCTTGGCCAGAACATGGCGTGGCTGCTCAAAATGCGTGAGCAAACCAAAGCCATGTTCCCCGGGCCGGAGCCAGTTGCAAAAATTTTAACCAATTTTATTCGCTGATTTAGCAAGGTGTTATTGACAGGAGCAAGCCAATGCAGAATGCTCAACCTTATCATCATATCATCTCCGAAAACGCTCATTATGGCTATCTCTGTTGTCGGATAGTTGTTGATGAGGGGCGCCCTTTTGATTTTATCCATGAGGAGGTCAATTCGGGTTATGAGAAACTTACCGGCCAGCGCAATGTTGTGGGACGCAGGATGTCGGAAGTCATGCCATGTATTGCCAAGTCGAATCCCGGGTTTGTGGAGCATTTGATTGGGGTTACAGAAAGTGGAACCCCCTGTCGACTGGAGGAGTATTTTGAGGAATCGAACAAGTGGTATGACTTTTCAGTCTATTGCCCTCAGGAAGGGTATCTCGTTGCAATATTCTATGATATTTCCGGGCGCAAAGAGCTGGAAAGGGCCTTGCATGACAGTGAGGAGCGTTTTCGCAGCCTTTTCGAAGATCACTCTGCTGTGATGATTGTGCTTGATCCTGAAACTGGCGCGATTATTGACGTTAATCAGGCGGCAGCCGATTTTTATGGTTGGGGGGTTGATGAGTTGAGGGCGATGAAGATCTTCGATCTTAACAGCAGCTCTTATGAAGCTGTTCAGAAAGAGATGGAGATATGGAAAACGATGGGGCAGAGAAGCATGGCATTCCGTCATCGGAGGGCTGATGGATCTCTTCGTGATGTTGAGATTTTTGGTAAAAAAATAACAATAAGTAATCGCTCTCTGGTCTACGATATTGTTCATGACGTCACTCTCCGCAACCGCCTCGAAACGGTTTCCCAAATGCGTATTCGTCTGCTTGAGATGGCAAAACACCGTTCAGTGGAGGCGCTTTTGCAATCGACCATTGACGAAGTTGAATGGCTTACAGAGAGTTCTCTTGGGTTTGGTTTTTTAATGGAGGATGATCAGGCCTCATTTAGTCATGAGAGCTACTCGTCAAAGACCATGTTGCGGATGTGCAACGTCCAGAAAAGGGATGCCCTCTTTCCGCTCTCCAAAGCTGGTGTATGGGCTGACGCTGTGAGGGAGCGAAGAGGATTGATTCACAACAATTACCCGTCGCTTAACCATCGTAAAGGGATGCCAAAGGGGCATGTTGTGTTGCAGCGTGAACTGGTTGTGCCCGTCATTCGCAACGGAAAAATAATGGCCATTCTCGGAGTTGGAAACAAGCCTTTCGATTATGATGAAAATGAACTCACTTGGGCAAGCACTCTTGCCGATCAGGCGTGGGATATTATCGAAAGCAAAATCAATGAGGAAAAAGAGAAAAAACTGCACTCTCAGCTCCAGCATTCCATGAAAATGGAGATGATTGGTCAACTGGCCGCCGGTGTTGCCCACGAAATCAACAACCCGCTTAATTTCATCATCCTCAACGAATATAATCTTCATGACGATTTTACCGATCTTCGTGAACTTATGGGCTATTATCGCCGCCTCATCGACAAAGTAGAGGGGATCCCGCTTTTTGCCGAAGAGGTAGGGCTGCTTCGTGCAAAAGAGAGGGAGCTTGATGTTGATGATTTGCTGAAAAGCATTCCTGAAACGCTTGAAAAATCAAAAAACGGGGTAGAGCGCATCAAGAGCATTACCCACAGTATGAGGAACTACTCTTACAAAAACAGTCAGGAGCAGCTAACCTCACTGGATCTTAACAAGGCAATCCACGAAGCTCTTGTTATTGCAAAAAGCGAATATCTCTATATTGCCACCATTGCCCTGGAGCTCAAAGAACTTCCCCCGCTTCTTTGCAATTCGTCACAGATCAATCAGGTTATTCTCAACTTGATCATCAACGCCACTCATGCCATTGAGTCACAAAAGAGGAGCTCTCCCGGTCAAATTGAGATCAAAACATGGGCAACTGCCGAGCAGATTTTTTGCTCCGTCACTGATGACGGCCCGGGACTTCGTGAGGAGATAAAGCCCAGAATATTTGAACCCTTTTTGACCACCAAAGATCCGGGCAAAGGGACGGGGCTCGGGCTCAGCATCTCCTACGACATCATTGTCAAAAAACATCACGGCACCATCGCGGTAGACTCTCAGTTTGGAGGTGGTGTTACGGTCACGTTTTCATTACCGGTGCAGTACGCAATACAACCACCGGCATATTCATAACTTAACTGATTCTTAACGCGAGATTGCAGAAAGACCGTTGCCAAGCACTTACCCCCCCCCCCCGCACATTCGTAACAAATATCGCATACCATTATTTCTATTTGATCCCCCCGTAGGGGCAATCCCTTGTGGTTGCCCCTACATTCATGAACTATTTTCCGGAATAAATGGTATGTTCACCACACCTGAAAACCTTTGAGTGACAAAGTGTGTTGTTGCAGCTCTCAGATTTTGTCTTGATTGGCTTAGAAGTGTTCTGAACGGGTTGCAGGGATGAGTTGCGGTAGTATCTTCGTCAATCTTGAACAGAGTTATGTCGAATATGAACACATCATCCCGTATCCATTGCAAGGCCTTACAAGGCAAAATCATGTCGGCGGAGCAGGCCGCAGCGCTGATCTCTTCTGGAGTTAATGTCGGTATGAGCGGTTTTACCGGCTCAGGCTATCCCAAGGCGGTGCC
>CAILXB010000003.1 GCA_903838025.1 uncultured Chlorobiaceae bacterium | reverse complement strand
TTTATCAACAAGATGGATCGTGAAGGGCGCAACCCCTTTGAACTGCTTGACGAACTTGAACACAAGCTGCAGATCAGTGTCAGGCCGCTGACCTGGCCAATCAGCCAGGGGCAGACCTTCAAAGGTGTTTACAACCTCTACAACAAAGAACTCAACCTTTTTGAGGCCAATACCACCCGTATCAGCGAAAGCAATATCCGGGTCAATGACCTCAACGATCCTGAACTGGACAAATGGATTCCGGAAAGTTTCGGCAAAAAACTCCGCGAAGACGTTGCCCTGATTGAAGGGGTTTACGAACCATTTCACGAAGAAACCTACCGCGCCGGCCTTCTCGCACCGGTCTTTTTCGGCAGCGCCATCAACAACTTCGGCGTCAGAGAGCTGCTCGAAACCTTCCTGACCGTTGCGCCAAGCCCCGATGAACGTGAAGCAACCGAGCGCATTGTCAAAGCCTCCGAAGAGCCAATGAGCGGGTTTGTCTTTAAAATTCACGCTAATCTCGATCCAAACCACCGCGACCGCACCGCATTTTTCCGCATCTGCTCCGGCAGTTTCGAGCGCAACAAGTTTTACTACCATACCCGGCTCAAGAAAAAAATACGTTTTTCAAGCCCGACCCAATTCATGGCCAACGAAAAAAGTGTGGTTGATGAATCCTGGCCAGGCGACGTCATCGGCCTCTACGACAACGGCTCCCTGAAAATCGGCGACTCGCTCACCGAGGGTGAAGATCTGCATTTCCGTGGCATCCCGAGCTTCTCGCCTGAAATTTTCAAGGCGCTCGAAAACCGCGACCCGATGAAGGCCAAACAGCTCGACAAAGGGGTTCGTCAGCTCACCGAAGAGGGTGTTGCCCAGCTTTTTATCCAGCACGGTGCCCGCAAAATTATCGGCACGGTTGGAGAGTTGCAGTTCGACGTCATCAAGTTCCGTCTGGAACACGAATATGGCGCCCAGTGCGACTTCACTCCCCTGCGCTTCAAAAAAGCATTCTGGATTACCGGTAGCAACAAAGAGATGCTCGAAGAGTTTCTTCGCCGCAAATGGAACGCCATTGCACACGACAAAGAGAATCATCCCGTCTTTTTTGCCGAAAGCGACTGGATGCTGAAAATTGCAAGGGATGACTATCCCGAACTTGAGTTCCACACCACCTCGGAGTTTAAAACAGAGGGGTGAAACACCATGGCACTATCAACCAAATAAAGGAGAAGAAATGAGCGCTTTTCAATGCCCGGGATGCGGAAACACAACAGGAGGAGACGAAACGTTTTGCAGAAAATGTGGATACTCTCTTGATACCACATGCCCAGAGTGCGGGCACGTATGGCGATATATGTTTCATTACAGCTTTTGCCCCGAGTGCGGCCACAACATGCATCCTGCAGCAGTGAAGCCGCCGTTAAGCAAAAACCATGAAGCCGCGCAGCCAGATCATGAGCAAATACTGAAACCAAAAAAATAAGTTTCGGAGATACTGAAACTGCTCAAAAGTGTGCAGGCTAACGAGAACGGGGCCGCCAGGCTGTCTTATTGCCTGGCGGCGGCTCCATTCTGAACCGCCCGATGCGCCGAGGCAATCGGTCTTTTCCATGCAACATGCTGTACTCTGCTTCGGTTGGCTACTCTGCGGGCAAGCAACTGCCCGACACCTCAGCCTGGCAAAAACGTGCCCCACGAACGGGGTTAACCGAAGGTGTGTACTCTTTCACCAGTTGTTAACTATGCCAGAATCTATCCTGACATGCAAGCGAACTACACGCGCCACCCGCTGCCGCATCAAGCTCCTCATCATTTAGCTCTCCTGCTACCTCTTTAATCTCCTCCTCGCTACAATCAAATCCGTCGCTTTTGATAAAATTAAGGCGCTCTGCAACATCTTCGATAGCCATAACACGCTCTTTAAAAACCTCATCCAATTTCATCTTCGCGATAAACGCTTTTGCTTGATCTAATGACATGATATTCTCCTTGGGTTGGTGGGAAAAACCTATAGCCAGAAAGGCAAGCTACACGTTTATGACTGCATTTGCAAAAGCAAATCAGCTCGCTCTTCTTTGATTTTTCAGCGGCTTGCCATGCTGGCCACCACACATGAAGCTATGCTAATGCGGCATGCGATCTGCCGCTGAACCCCGCCCACTATGCTACCCCAGCCGCTTCAAGGCAGCCGCCAATGCGCCACTGCCGTAGACCTCAATCGTACCTCGACCGTACCTTTATGCCTCGATCGTGCCCGCCTGCGCTGCGATGTCATGGGGTTTCGTAACTCTGAGCCATCGTTATTTTTTTTCATAACAATCAGTTCCAGTTTATCTAAACCCCTGTGACACTCCGTAACGGGCTGGCTCAGAAATTTACTGCCCGCAGCCAACTATTCATGATAAACCGTAAAACAATTCCGCCCATGATTCTTCGACAGGTACATTGCGTCGTCGGCATGTTTCATCAGTGCAATTTCATTCTCCCCATGTTCAGGCACTATTGCGATACCGATGCTGCATGAAATAGCAAGGGTATG
>CAILXB010000002.1 GCA_903838025.1 uncultured Chlorobiaceae bacterium | reverse complement strand
TGAACAATAGAGCAGAGCCGTTGCTCGTCCATACCAGGGTCTCCGGCACAGCGTTCAAGGATGACGAGCATCATCATCCTGAGCTTCTCTTCCGCGCCCGAGTGATAGGGAAGAGCGGGCGATTCACAGACACTGAAGAATTCAGCGTCCGAACTCTCCCTGACCGGGCGCCTCTCTTCCACCAGGTCCCCGAGTAAAATACCCAATGCTTCAGAGAGTTTTTCAAGCTCCTTGAAGCGGACATCCTGACTTCCTGACTCGATTTTGGTTATAGCGGTCCTCGGCAGCTCAACCCGCCTTGCAAGCTCTTCTTGCGACAACCCCTTTGCGCAACGGATCAGCTTGATCCTGTGTCCAATATTTTCGTGTTTCATTTGCTTTATGATACAAAAAGTTCTACTATAGAACAATTGAGGTTCTTTTTTAGAACGCAGAGCGTGATCAGAACTTACTCAAATCCCTGCGGGGAAAATCTGAATAAAGTAACAGAACCAGTTGAAGACAACACCATACAAACGGGAGAAAAAATCATGAAACAGGGCTACACCCACATCACCGTCATCCTTGACCGCAGCGGCTCTATGGAGTCGATCTGTGACGACACCATTGGAGGGCTCAACGCCTTCGTCGAACAACAGAAAGCAGGCTCCGGGGAAGCAACCCTGACGCTTGTCCAGTTCGATTCAGAGAATCCTTATGAGGTGATCCGCCATTTCACGCCAATTGGAGAGGTTCCGGCACTGACCCGGAAAACCTACGTTCCCAGAGGTTGCACGCCATTGCTTGATGCGCTCGGACGGGGAATCAACGACATTGAGGCGAGCATTGGCAAACTTACCGATGGTGAACGGCCAGCAAAGGTAATCGTCGCCGTCATCACCGATGGCCAGGAAAATTCCAGCAGGGAGTTCAGCAAGGAGCAGGTTGAGAAGATGATCAAGTCAAAGAGCGCTGAAGCAGGATGGGAGTTCATGTTCCTCAGCGCCGATCTTGATGCTATCGAAGATGCCCAGCGTCTGGGCTTCAAACGTGACGCAACAGTCGCGTTTGAGAAAAGTTCGGGAGGTGTGTCCTATTGTATGGCAAGCCTTTCGGAGAAGGTGTCTAAATACCGCTCTGGCGTGACGCAAAAGTAATCGCTTGCGCACGCCACCGCGCACCCTCATGCAAACTGAAACTGTGGATAATTGGAAAAAAACAACCAGTACCAAATAGAAAGTGGGAATAGCTCGCAGAATACAGGCAATACATCAAGAACTTCGTTCGGTGGCAGAACCCGCACAGAAATACACTCTTTCCCGTTCTTTGCCTTGCTGTACCTCTACAACAATTTCCCGGCCAATCAACCAGTAAACTGTGATCATACTGGTATTGACTGATCGCACCATATTAGAGTGAGCCTGTTCAAGAATATCGAGAACTCGATCAAGGAGGGTTCCTCCGATTGTCAAGTTTTTTAAGCTTCTTCTAAAACCAGGTACACTTCAAACAGCATGTAAAACAGGTAGCGGCTGATCCTCCTCTTATTGCACGGTAATCTTGACTTCAAAAGGGCCTCCGCCAAAGTAGTAGATAGCCATAGGGGCGGGATTGGGATCCCCACCGTTTTTCGTTCCGGTATATGGCTCCATTCTGATATTGACTCCCAGTCCGACGTTGAATGCAACATCCATAGATGCTGTGGCTGAAGTGACAGTTATGCTTTGTGGGATAATGGCAATAATTCTTGTTATCGTTCCCATGGTCCCTGCTGTAGCATTAGCCCCCAGGTACCCGTTCGAATCAACAAGGTATGCTGTTTCAGTATCTCCCCAGGATGTGGCAAAAGTGCCTGAGTATTGTGCCGCACTACTGGATAATGAATTGATTTTTTTGATTGTAGTGCCTGGATTCGGAAAAGCTCCCCATCCTATGGTGTTGAATGGAGGGTTCCCCCAATTAAAAACATTTATCCCTTTAGACCAGCAGCTTGTATTTGCCGCTATAAAGTTGGAATTTCCGTCTTTAGCATTGTCATTCGCATACATGTTTCTACTGAATTTTTCAGTCGCCTTGACCTGGATTTGAGGCTTGAGTTCGACATAAGCATAGGTATAGGTGCCATTGGGAGGTCGGAGCGTTCCTGTGAGCGTTGTCGGCTGTCCTTTGATGACTTTAATTTGGGTTCCATTCGTGGCGTCGCTACTCTCAAACAAAAGGACGCTGTTTGCTGTTGATATTGCCGATGATGCCGTTGGTGCGCCTGGATCGGAAGTAAAGAGGCGCACTTTGAACACATTGATAGTGTACTCGTCAGGCTGCATATTGCATGACTGGGTTGATGTAATCGCACCGTTTGCATCGGTGGAGCACAAAGTGTCGCCTGCGAACAAAGGGGTGTTTGCAAGCCAGGCAACCATTGTCAAAATAAAGGGTATGAAGCGTTTTATGTTCATGCAATTCAAGAGTTTGAATGTGTTATGCAATCATGCTATTTTTTTGTTTCAGAACCCGCTCACCGACACATTAAACGTGCCAGCGGCATTGACGGTGAAAATGATGGTGCTCGATGTGCCAAAGATGTTGTTGTTGGCGTCTCTGGCCGAGAAGGTCACGCTTGCCGCTGATTGAGCCGTTGTGGGTGTACCTGTGACCGCACCAGTTGACGCATTGAGTACAAGCCCTGCGGGTAAAGTGCCGGTGCTGACAAAGTAGGTATAGGGTGTTGTCCCCCCGGTAACTGTCAGTGGCGTGAAGCTCGTTACAGGTGCTAACACGGTAAAGGTCATCGCTGAGGCTCTGGTTGCGGTTCCCATTCTGCTAACTGCAGTCAGGTCAACCTTGGCAAGGAATGTCAGAGGGATTTGTACTGGTCGTGTGATGGCATCGGCAAGCATGGTCGATCTATCGTTGCCCCGGTATGGCTGCATGCGGCGGGCGAGATTGAGTTGCTGGTTTTGTTTGGAGATTGCGATGTTGTAGGTCAACATGACTCCTCGGTTGTCTGATACACCGTTTTGACCGTTGTTCATAAAGGCGCCAAGCGACCAGTTTCCTATTCCCGCCATGAGACTCGTCCGTTGCTCACCCGCACCGGATTTATATCCTCCGCCGATGGTGAGAGACTTGAGTGGCTCGTAATTGAGGTCAATACTGTAATAGGCTTTGTTGTGACGTTCACTTGTGCCGTCAGCAAATGGAAAGCGAAGCTGTTCGTAGCCGACCGAGCCCTTGACCACCATATTTGAGCGCAATGCAAATTGAATATCGCTGGAGGCACCGAACAGACGGCCTTCGGAAAGCGTCAAGGGGTCATTCATGATGAGGTATTCTGTACCTGTATCTTGCAGGTAGAGACGTGGGCCATCAGCATTTGATAGTTGATTGGCTTTTGCACCCCAAAAAGAGAATCCGATGGAATGGAGTGACGTTGCCTCATCCGTTTTCGGTATGATGAACTGTGTAGAAAAGAGGTAACTGAACTGTTCGAGGTTTATATTTGCTGACCCTGAAGGAAAGATGAAGTTCTGGTTGCCCCAAAGGTAACCTCCTGTTGCTTTGAAGCGAAGACCGGAATTTGGTATTTGCCACACACCGTTCACAATGAGATCGTTGCGATTGACAGAGTGATTGAAACCCGTTCCAATTGCAAGATTGTCAAAAAGTAGTGTTGCCATATCAGCCTTGCCTCCAAAGGTGGTACTGGTGTTTTGCTCTTTCAGATAACCAAGTCCAAGGATGACTGACGCCGTTGTTCTATTTCCATGATAGTGCAATGAAGTGGCATCAGGTGAGAGTGTGGCGTTAAGAGCTCCTTCGGATAAAGTGACGGGAATGGAAGGAAGGAGTCCTGCAATATATGGAGTACTAAACTGCGCTTGTGAGGTCATGCGCCCATCTGCATGAACCTTGCTGCCATTTGTTACTGTGCTTGTGAGTACTTGAGTGAGTGCAGCACCTGCAGCCGAAGGTTGCAAAGAAGTGCTTTGTGATTGCGCTTCGGTAACGATTGATTTTGAGAGTGCGGGGAAAGAGGGAGAAATCTCTCCTGCGAAAAGGGGTAAAACGGTACATGATGAGGCTAAAAAAGAGGAAAAGCAACTACAAATAACTACGGCAAGTGAAAAACGCAACGTACCGGTCGCAACTCGGGGGAGGCTTATCATTGGTCACAAAAGGGTATCCGTATGAATAAAAAATGCCAAGTATACGACCGACGTATCAAGACATAGTTGGCCAGGCTACGAATAGAAAAAACTATTCTTGCTGGAGTGTTTGATGAAATATAATTTTTTAAGCTTGGGCATCATAATAACGTGTTCTAAAAAATGCAGTCGTCGTCCCTGTGTCAAGTGAAAAAAGAGGAGGCGAAGCGAAAAAAGTGGCGATATGGTATGACTTGCCTGATTTTTTTTGCTTCAAGCAAAAGCGTTTATCGCGAAGATAAAGTCAGACGAGGCATTTCGCAATCGTATTATGGATATCGAGGATGTTGCAGAGCGCTTTAATCTCATTAAAAGTGACGGGTTTGATTGTAGTGAGGAGGAGATTAAAGAGGCGGCAGGAAAGTTAATTGTTCGTTGAGTATCTCGGGAGCTAATTTTCTGTTTACAACTCATCCCAAAAAAGTCACTTCTTGTGGGTATCCCTTTGCTGTTTAGCTATATTCTTCAAAGCAGGTAAATGCAAAGTATTCTTCGTAACCGGAGCTATCCCCATGAGTATTATTCTTCTCGACATAGGTAACGTCGTGGTATCGGTCGATTTTCTTTCTTTTTGCCGAGCTGTGGCGCGGGATCCTGCCGAAGGTGTGCAGGAGATTTTTCGGAAATATTGTGCCGGTGAACTGAAGGAAAAGCTTGAAACCGGCCTTATGTCGCCATTCGACTATCTTGAAGTGATTGCCAGTGATCCGCATTGCAGAGAAATTCCCCGACGTGAGCTAAGGGAGTTGTGGCAGGATATTTTTGAACTGCAGCAGGGCGCTCTTGAAGCGGTGAAGCAGCTCAAAGAGATGCATTCCGTCTGGGTCATGAGTGATACCGATCCGCTTCATTTTACCTTTTTGCTCAACAACTACCCTTTGCTGCGGAGCATGGATCGCTACTATCTCTCCTTTGAGCACGGCAAAATGAAAAACAGTGCCGATGCGTTTGAGCATGTACTCGAAAGCTCAGGGTGCGAAGCCTGTGAGTTTATCCTGATTGATGACAAGCCGGAAAATTGTGCTTCCGCGTCAAAAGCCGGTATCAAAAGCCTGTTGTTTGATAATTGGGATGATACCCTTGCCTTACTTTGAATTCTTGAGAAAACAAGTGTCAACCATGTTGCAGATTACCAGAACCATTGCTCTCCCTGACGACGAAATAGAGATGCAGACCATGCGGGCGCAGGGGGCTGGCGGCCAGAATGTCAACAAGGTAGAAACTGCCGTTCATCTGCGTTTTGACGTCAGGGCCTCGTCGCTTCCTGACGATTTTCGCGAAAAGCTGCTGCTCCTGAAAGATCACCGCATGACAAAGGATGGCGTGATCATCATCAAGGCGCAACGATACCGTTCACAGGAGAAGAACCGGTCGGATGCCCTGTTGCG
>CAILXB010000001.1 GCA_903838025.1 uncultured Chlorobiaceae bacterium | reverse complement strand
TTCCAGTTCAAAACCGCCGTTCAAGGAATGGGCGAAGCGTGCCGGGCCTTCAATACCCCGGTCACCGGCGGCAACGTCAGCTTCTACAACGAAACCTTTATTGGCGGACTCCGCACGGCCATCTACCCCACCCCGACCATCGGCATGATCGGTCTGCTGGACGATATGGATAACCTTGTCGGATCAACCTTTACTACTCCAGGCGATGCCATCCTTCTTCTGGGCTATCCCGAACTTACGCTTGACGCTTCAGAGTACCTCGTCATGCAGTACGGCACCCCCGGCCAGAATGCTCCATCAATCGACCTGGTTCACGAAAAAAACCTTCAGGATCTGCTCGTGGCGCTTGCGGCAAAAAAACTGGTACACTCCGCCCACGACATTTCCGATGGCGGACTCTTTGTTGCACTTGCTGAAAAATCCATCATGAACGCAGATGCGCAACTCGGATTCAGTGTCGATCTGGAAAATACAAACCACTCCCCTTACTCCATCCAGCAGCAGCTCTTTTCGGAAGCGCAGGGGCGAGTCATTGTGAGCATCTCTCCTGAAAAAGCCAAAGAGGTGATAGCGGAAGCAATGGAGCGCCATGTCCCCATTCGCGTCATCGGGCAAGTGTTTGAAAATGACGCCATCATCGCCATGAACGGAGAGGAACTGCTTCATTTCACCCTTGAGGAACTCTCCGGAGCATACTATCACGCTCTTGAGCACTCCCTCCACCTTGACGAACTCTAACCCCTCCCATTGAGGGAAAAAAAGGAATCCTGTCATGCTGCCTGTTGTCACTGCACAAGAGATGCAAAAAGCCGACAAGGCGGCAATTGAGCAACTCCATATTGGCGAAACCCGCCTTATGGAGCTTGCCGGTCGTGAATGCCTCCGAATCATCAAGGAGAGCCTCCTGCATGAGTCACTTGCCAACTGCTCATTTCTTCTGCTCTGCGGCAAGGGAAACAATGGCGGCGATGGCTTTGTGCTCGCCCGTCACCTCCTCAACCTTGAAGCTTCGGTCGATCTCGTGCTCCTCTACCCCGAATCACTGCTGCAAGGAGTCAATCAGGAGGGGCTCGCCATTCTTGAAGCCTACGGAGAGCACGGCTCTGAGTTGCGCATCTTTGCCAGCCATGACGAAGCACTCCCCTTTGTGGCCGAAACCCGTTACGACGCCCTCATCGACGCCATAACAGGCACCGGTCTCCGCCTCAGCGAACCAAGGATGAAGCTTGCCTCCCCCCTTGCGGAAGGCATTGAGCTGCTCAATACCCTCCGCGACCGAACGGGTGCACCTCTCATAGCCATTGACGTGCCATCAGGACTTGATGCTACCACCGGCCACTCGGCTACCCCGTCAATCCTCGCAGATATGACCATCACCATGGCTTTCCTGAAAAGAGGCTTTTATCTAAACGAAGGGCCGGAGTGCTGTGGAGAGCTGCACGTTGCGGAAATCTCCATCCCCCGCTTTCTCGCTGAACCCTCCTCCTGTTTGTTGATCGACCAGGAGTTTGCGGCTGAACAATTTATCCTCAGAGAGCCCTCGAGCGCAAAGCATACCAACGGCAAGGTTTTGATCATTGCTGGATCGCAAACAGAGCAAAGCTCAATGGTTGGTGCAGCCATCCTCTCCGCCAGAGCCGCCCTGAAAAGCGGCGCAGGGTACGTCTGCATCTCTCTGCCAATTTCGCTTGCCGCCCTCATCCACATTGCCGTGCCGGAAGCGGTGGTCATCGGAAGGGATCTTGCCGCCATTACCAAACATGCACGCTGGGCCGATGCCATTTTGATCGGGTGCGGCCTCGGGCGCGACGAGACTGCCATTGAACTTGTCCGGGAGCTGCTGGCAAACTCCATCATCGCTTCAAAAAAATTAATCCTTGACGCCGATGCGCTCTATGCCCTTTCGGTTATCGGCATAGCGGACGCGCTGAGCCAATGCAGCGATGTTCTGCTCACACCACATTACGGAGAGTTCAGCCGCCTCACGGGGCAACCAATTGAGGAGATCGCCGCCGATCCGATTGAGTGCGCCCGGAGCTTTGCCACTCTCCACCAGGTGACGGTTCTTCTGAAAGGAGCTCCCACCGTTATTGCCGGAGTTGAAGGGCCAATTCTCCTCAACACCAGCGGCACCGAAGCTCTTGCCACCGCCGGTTCAGGCGACGTACTCTCCGGCATGATTGTCGCCCTCGCCGCAAAAGGGACCGCCCCCGTCAACGCAGCCGCAACCGCAGCATGGTTTCACGGCAGGGCCGGAGACCTCGCAAGCGACGTCGCAAGTTTGGTATCCTCCGGCATGGTTGTTGACGCCATCCCGGAGGCAATCGGGGAAGTTTTTGAGCGGGAAGAGTAAGCCTTGATAATGATGTAGCATTTGCCTATTGCCTGAAGAACCTTTTGCCTGTAACCGATGAGCTTCATACTCCCCATCAACATTGAGAACCTTCTCCATTGCAGTGGAGTTGAGTCGGCACGTATAGAGTTCAAGAGCGGTTGGGATGAAAAAACAACAGGCATGCAGCTCTTGAAAACCATCTCTGCGTTTGCCAACGACCTGCAAAATCTCAATGGCGGATATATCATCATTGGTGTCGCCGAAGAGAAGGGTTGTGCCGTCATGCCCCCTTGCGGAATTGCTCCGGAAAAGATTGACATCATCCAGAAATGGATTCGCGGAAACTGCAATCGCATTGATCCGGAATATCAGCCTGTATTTTCGCCAGAAGTGGTTGACGGTAAACATATTCTTGTCCTCTGGGTGCCCGGAAGCGATATTCGGCCTCACAGCTCCCCTGATGGAGAAAAAGGAGACAAAAAATACTTTGTCCGCATTGGCTCCGAAACGGTTGATGCTGCAAAAAATGGAGTGCTTCAGGAACTCCTTCAATTGACCGCCCGTGTACCCTACGATGACAGGCGTGCCCAGCATGCAAAATCTGAAGAGATGCGGGAGAGCAAAGTTCGTGAATTTTTATCGGATATTCGCAGTGGACTTCTGGAGGAGACAAACACCAAGGAACTCTACAGAAAACTCAAAATTACGGTACCAGTCAACGGCCATGATGTCCCAAAAAACATAGGCTTGTTGCTCTTCAGCGAAAACCCTGAACAGTGGTTTCCAGGAGTGCGGATTGAAGTAGTCGAATATGCGGCCAATGCCTCCGGCAATATCATTGAGGAGCGAATTTTTCGCGGAGGTATCCATGAGCAACTGAAAAGTGCCCTGGCCTACCTCGAAAATATCTCTACCGCCCATTTTGAAAAACAAGCCAACTCTTTTCGTGTCAAGGGCTGGGTAAGCTATCCAATACAGGCGCTTCGAGAAGCTCTTGTCAACGCAGTCTATCACAGAAGCTATGAATCCTGCCCCGAACCGGTCAAAGTCTATCTCTATCCAGACAGAATTGAGGTCATCAGTTATCCCGGACCGGTTCAGGGTATAAAGCAGGAGCACTTGTGCCAGAAGGCTCCCATGCCACCTGTTCCGGCACGTAACCGCCGGGTCGGAGAATTTCTCAAGGAGCTTCGCCTTGCAGAAGGCAGGGGAACAGGACTCCCCCAACTCTTCAAATCCATGCGTGATAATGGCTCTCCAGATCCGAAATTTGATTTCGACGAAGGACGCACCTATTTCAGGGTAACGTTGCCGGCTCATCCTGAGTATGTTGCAATTTCAGCCTTGCGGGATGCAGCTCACCTGCGAGCCATTGGAAACGACAATGACGCATTTCAGAGAATTGAAACAATTTGGCAGCAACATCCCGGCTCACCGTCTCTGACGGCTGAATTAATTCGACTCACTGGCGCAAAAGGAAAAAGTGGAACCGCCGAAACTATTTTTGCAAAATTCAGGGACTCAACTGCGGCGGCGTTCATTCCTCCAATCACCAATGTCTTGATTGATGTTCTGCTTGATGCTGGACGTAAAGAGGCTGCAGGCGACTTGCTGGAGAAACTTCCTCAATATTTAACCAGTAGTGACGCTCTGGAAGCGGCCATTCTTGCACGCCGAATGGATCGCCAGGAAACTGCGCATCGTTATTTCGACCGCGCCGGAGACGCTCTTTTGCACGACTCAAGAGCATTGCACGAGTTTGCACAAACCAAAATCAAACTGGCACAAAACCTCATACGACAAAAGCAGTCGAATACTTTGAATCATGAATCGAATCGACGGCTGCTGATGGAAGCAAAAGAACTTCTTGAACGCGTTGTGCAGATGGAAGCCGACAAAGCACGATACGCCTGGGCATGGCGAGATTTGGGACGGATCAAAACATGGCTTAAATTTCCGGAACAGGAGATCAAAAATGCCTACAACCACGCCATAACCTCCCTTCCCGATGAACTCCGCTTCAAGGACGAACTCTCAAAATGGGAGAAAGGCAAGGCATGAGGAAGGCAAAATCCAACGAAATGTTACATATTTTTCTGCTACACACCTAACCGTCTCATCGCTTGCCTTGCCCAAACATTCATATGAAGTTCAGTACTATTTTTCACTAAACTGATCAAGCCAGCAAGCACATTCATCAGAGGTTACGAGACTTTCCAGAATCATGTGCTCGTAAAGATCACAATCACTCTGCAAGGTTTTTCCATTAGATTCAATCGCCCGCTCCAGCACGCTCACAACAAATCGCTCTGTAACAGCATCCTCTTCAAGCGCTACTCCATACGGTGCATACACGTCAATAATATCCTGAGGACTGTCCCAGCTCGACCACTGCGGACCACCGATTGCATTCTCGACATCAAGTATGATTTTTTTCAATGTTGGCATCCTGGCACATCCTTTTTGTTTCCGATTTGAGATCTCACGCCCATATCAGCCAAAATAAGTATATTTTATGTTTATTTTACAAATAAAAACATACAATTTAAAGCAAACCGGTGTTTGACCCCTTGATTTGGTCGTCGGAGCGGTTAATGAGCGCCAAGAAGGAGGAGCTGGAAGCCTGGGGTGATGCTGTTCTGACGGCTCCTACTCTGGAGGCTATTTTCCACAAACGCTGACCCCGTCATAAAGAATTTACAGGCGCCTGGCTTTGGCGGACAAAATGGTCGGCGGTCCGGATTGGCGGGTGCGTTTTGGCTCTTGCAATGCAACCGCCGGAATGGGAGAGGTGTAAGGGCACGCAAGAACATGCCCCCACAAATTTCATTTATCCGCGCAGGAATTTTTTAATATTCCGTGCAGCCTGCCGGATCCGCTCCTCATTCTCAATCATAGCCACACGCACATAATCATCACCGTAAGCACCAAACCCTATGCCTGGACTGACGGCAACTTTTGCGTCAGTAAGCAGTTTCTTGCTGAACTCAAGGCTTCCCATGGCGCGGAAGGGTTCGGGAATCTGGGCCCAGACAAACATGCTTGCGCGGGGTGAAACCACCGGCCATCCGGCATTGATAAAACTTTTGACCATAACGTCGCGCCGTTTGCGGTAGACGTCACAGATCTCCTGAACGCAGCTCTGGTCTTCGGTGAGGGCAATAGTTGAGGCAACCTGGATGGGGGTGAAGGTACCGTAATCGAGCCAGCTCTTGATTTTTTCGAGGGCACCGATCAGTTTGGCGTTTCCGACCATGAACCCGACACGCCATCCGGCCATGTTGTAGGTTTTTGAAAGGGTGTAGCTCTCGACGGCAACATCCTTTGCTCCTGGTACCTGGAGGATTGAGGGAGTGACGTAGCCGTCGAATGTCAGTTCGGCGTAGGCAATGTCACTGATAATATAAAAGCGCTCCTGACGGGCAATATCAACAAGCTTCTGATAAAAAGGAAGTTCGACGGTGGCCGTGGTGGGATTGTTGGGGAAATTCACCACCAGATACTTGGGCTTTGGCGACGATTCGCGCAGCGCTTTTTCTATGTTTGCGAAAAAGCCCTCTTCGTCAAGGGTGAAATCGTCGTTCAGTTCAAGTTTCAGGCGATGGACGTTGCCGCCGGCAAGGATGAATGCCTGGGAGTGAATGGGATAACAGGGATCGGGCACCATGGCAAGGTCACCGGGGTTGGTGATGG